>JADFSS010000024.1 GCA_022560655.1 Candidatus Neomarinimicrobiota bacterium | reverse complement strand
GCAGGAGTCGTCGATTTTGATGCTCTTGCCGGCGTAAGCACTGCTGTTGACCAACAGCAAGAAGTCCACTGCTCACCATACATCGAAGGGCTTTTCCCCTTCTACGGTCACCGTGTGAAAGTTATGGCGTAGCGGACCGCCCCACATCTCGGCTCCGTTTGCCAGCGCATAGCCCAGGTCTTCGTCTGGAGCCGCTATCAGAAACTCGCCGCGGGCCATGAAGGCCAGCCGCTGCTTGAGCGCACTAGCGCTCAGCCCCACCTGCTCGTGCAACTCCTTCAAGTCAGGAAGCCGCTCCTCGTCCCGATAAGTGTTCAGCAGGTATTTGGCGATGAGCTTCTCGTCATGGTTAAGCAGATAGTTGTTGGCACCCCAATACCTGACGTTGCGGGCCACCCTGGGGTTGTCGCGAAAGTGGTTTACAATCTCCAGTCGCAGGTCATCATCGGGCATGATGCCCAGGTTGCTCATGGCCAGCGGTATGCTGGTGGAGCGGAAACGCTTTTTCCAATCCTTGACCAGGTAGTCCACCACCATTGCGCCATTCGTAGAGAGATCTTTGCCGGCCACTTCCAGGGCGTAGCCAGTGGTAGCCAGAGCGACAATGGTCATGGCCATCACCTTGACCCATCTTTGTGCCACGATTACGGATTTCCTCCAGGTTGCATTTTTGCGCTAAACCCACTGGCCAGCGTCAGGATATCCGCCTTGATTTTTGACCGCAGATCGGCCGCGGCGCCCACATATTTCTTGTAGATGTTGCCATCGGGCGCCATCAGCAGGTAGGTGGGGAAGCCGATGACGCCAAACTGCGTCACGAGAGCCGGATCGCCCAGCACCACCTTGTAGTCAATATCATGTCTGGTCACCGATTCTCGCACATCCTCAACCGTACCCGAATAAACGGCGATTCCCAGCACCTCAAAATTGTCCTCCCGCAGCTCGTCAGCCAGAGACTCAAGGGTTGGGACCGCCACGATGCAGGGGGCGCACCACACGGCCCAAAAATCGAGCAGGACAATTTTTCCTGCCAGTTCTGCCCCGTCAAACGCGCTGCCATCCAGGTTGATGGCTTTGATGTCGCGAATGTTTACGGCGGCGGTTTCGGGGGTGGGGCTAACGATGGGAGGGGGCGCAGCAAGTAGCGCTCTTCCACCTGACAATGTGAAAAGCGTCAGCAGCATCAGCGCGGTTGCATGCCTGAACGGTGGAATCATCAATATGCTGTGTCTCTCTTGCTGTTTGGCCCGGGGGCCTTTGCTCGATCAACGATTCGATGGTAAAGATAGTTCCTTCGTAAGAAAACGGGCAATGCAGGTGCTATCGGTTCGCCGTTATTGTTGTTGTCCGCGGCCACTCACCATCTCCAGAACCAGGCCCCAGCGCACGCCGTGATCGCTTACCCTCAACCTACGTAGGCCGGTGCGCTCCATGATGGCCGCCAGAATGAGTCCCCCGGCGATGATGATGTCGGCTCGGCCGGGGTGGAGGCCCGGCAGGGCCTGACGCTCCTCGAAGGTCAGGGCTGCGGAGAGTTCCATTATCTGCCGCAACGTGCGCAGCTCTAGCGTAGCCCCGTGGATTCTGGCGTGATCGTAGGCGTCCAGCTGCTGGTGCATCGCCACAAAGGTCGTGGCGGTGCCGCCCACGCCAATCATGTCGTCCGCGGGATGCAGGGTCTGGCTACTGTCCAGCACGCTCCGGATATGCTCCTCTGCCGAGTCCAATTCGAGGGGTGTTGGAGGATCGCTGGGGAGCCAGTCCTCGGTGAGCCGGACGCTGCCCAGCGACAGGCTTTCCACCCGTGAGGCGCCGGCGGGCTGCTGCAGGATCACCTCTGTGCTGCCGCCCCCCACATCGACGATCACCCGGCTCCCGGCTTCCCAGGGAAAGGCGTGCTCCACGGCAGCTTTCACCAGCGCAGCCTCCTCCGCTCCACTGATGGCGGTCAGCCTGTAGCCGCTGGTGCGCAAGATGCGGGTGCCCAGCTCGGCGGCGTTGGTGGCCTCCCGATACGCGCTGGTGGCCACGCAACGCACCTCACGGCAGCCGTGGGCAGCGATAATCTTGCGGTAGTCCCGGAAGGCGGTCTCGGCCCGGGTCATGGCTTGCTCGGTCAGCCGACCGCTTGCGGCCACGCCTTCACCCAGCCGGACCACGCGGAGCTCCTGTGCCAGGGGCGTCAGTTCCGCCCCGTCCCACCGGGCTACCAGCAGCAGGCAGGTATTGGTGCCCAGGTCGATGGCGGCGAAGCAGCCCGGCTCCACAACCGCGCGCTGGTCCATCAGGCCGGACCCGGGCGCTGTCGGTCGTTGGCAGTGGCAGGTGTGTTCGATGCGTCCGGGAAGTTCTCTCGCACGTAGCGGCGGAGACCGCGCACCACGCTGCCCACGGTAAGGAAGCGGACCAGGGCATTGCCAAGGGTCGGGGGCGCCAGCGCGAGGCCAGCCCGCGCCAGGGCGCTGGTGGCCGTGTTAAAGAGCAGCCGGCCCAGGCGGCGGCGGCGGCGGAAATAGGCTCCCGGCAGGGGCCAGGCGAAATCGGCCGCCAGGGGGGTGGCAATTTCAGGGTGGCGGCTGATAATCTGTGGCAGGTTGTGGTAGCCGTATTCCCGCATCTTGCCTAGGAATGCACTCAACGAATCATTGGCCTGATGGCGGGCCAACGGTTTCTCGCTGTAAAAAATGCCGTTGGGAAACTTCCGAGCGACATTGTAGGCAAAAGTAGTCTCCTCACCGCCATAGTGGGTAAAGGGCTCATAGCGGCCTCCTGCCGCTTCGATGGCCGCCCGGCTGAAGGCCGTATTGCTGGATAGCAGGTACTGAAAGCCCACTGGTTGGTGCTTCCCAAACTGACGCGCACCCCTGCGACGATAATCATATAGGTAGCGATTCAGTTTCGAGCGGGGCACCCAGTGGGCCGGCTCTATGCGTCCCACCACCGCCTCCCGCCCCGGCTTGGCCAGCTCGGCCACATGAGCCGCCACAAAATCGGTCGCCACTTCCATGTCGCCATCGAGAAGGATTACCACCTCCCCGGCGGCCTGCTCCAAGCCGTGATTGCGGGCGGCGCCCAGGCCGCCGTTCTGCGGCAGGTGGTGGATGTGCATGAACTCAGGCGGGTCCTGGGCCTCCAGGAATTCCCGTGTGCCATCGAGTGAGCCATCGTTGACGATGTGGACCTCCAGTCGCTCGGGAGGATAGGCCAGGTTGCAAAGCGAGCGGAAGCAGGCGGGATAATGAACGCCGCCGTTGAAGATCGGGGCGATGATACTCACGCTGGGCGTAGGTGAAAGGTCTTTCACGCGTCCATAATTCCCAACTGGTGGTACTCCTCATAGAGTTGATCGCCCACGGCCTGCAGGTCATGGTGGGTCTCGGCCCAGAGGCGGGCCGCCCGCCCCCGCTCCCGAATCAGCTGGGTATTCTCCACCAGCCCGGTGAGCTTCTTAAGAATGTTGTCGGGGTCAATATTTACAAACGGGTGATCCGGCATAAACGCCTGGTAGTCCGGGTTCATGCGGGTGCAGCAGGCCAGTCCCAGGGCCATGGCTTCAATGGAATTCATGCCGTAGCCCGGGGCCACGTCCGCCAGTTGGTCGATGTATATATCGGCCTGGCGCTTCAGGGCCATGGCTTCATGGTGGGGGCGGTTTTCAATAAGGATGAAGCGGATGCCGTGGCTCATTTCCAGGCTGCGGCAGGCGGCGATGATGGCGTCAGACCCTTTCACGTACCGGCGTTGTGTGGCATGGCAAAGGGTGACGGGGCTATGCAGACCGGCATGCGGTTGGACCGCCTTGACGTCGTAGGGTAGAAAGAGGTAATGCATGTTCGGAAGCCGGGGAAGAAGGTCATATTCGCTGCTGAAATTCAGCCAAACTCGGCTGTCCACGGCGGGAATGACCCCCCGGTTGCGGAGGTCCTGTCCATGATAGGTCGCCAGGATGGGTTTATTCCGCCGGCTCAGGCGCTCCACGAAGTTGCCGTTGCGATAAAACTCCAGCCCCCATTCGAGGTGGTAAACATCGAAGTCCAGCAGTCCGTAACGCCGGATGGCGGGCTCCACCCGCCGGCGCCAGAGCCAATCTCGGAAAGCGAAGTAGGCCCGCTCGGCCAGCCCCCCTGGCCGCCACACCGGGGGATTGCCCGGCACGGTGGTCTCATCGCCCAGGGGGCCTCTGGTGTGAAGATAGATCCAGTTCCGGAAGCGGATGTACCGAGGCGAGGCTCTGATCAGCGGCAGGTTGAGACAGATATCATCAGGAAAGCCGGCGGCGGATGGGAAATAGGTGATGGTGCGGCACTCATGACCCCTGTCGCGGTGAATACGTTGCCACAAACCCAGGGTCCCCACGGTATTCTCGGGAGAGATGTAAAGGATTTTCATCCCAGGGCTTCCAGGGTGTTCAGCAGGGCAGATTCTACCTGTTGCCAATTATAGCGGGTTTCCACCAACTCGCGTCCGCGTCGGGCCAGATCTTCCCGCCGGGTATCGTCACGCAGCAGGCTTATCAGCATCTGCCGAAGGCCGTCAACATCGCCTGGTGGCACGAACACAGCAGCTTCCCCAGCATACTGGCGAATCATCTTTAGGTCGCTGGTCACGACGGCACAACCGCACAGCATATACTCAAATAGCTTGATGGGTATGGCAATGTGAAAAACAGGGTGATCAATGAAGGGAATGACTCCCACCTGGACCTCAGTGAGGCGCTGCAGAATGGCCGCCTGGGAAACTTCTCCCTCGATGGTAACGCTCTTTTCCAGGCCCATTTTCACCACATCGGTTCTGAGCTTTTCGTGCAGGCCCGGGAGCCGCTCGGGGCCGATCAGCTCTAATCTGGCATCAGGTCTTTCATCAAGCACACCGACAAATGCCTGAATCAGTTGCATCAAGCCGCGTTCGATGGAAAGCTGGCCCGCATATATTACCACCGGCTCCCTTGGTTTCGATGGGATCCTTATACCAAGGCGGGGGAAGTTAGGAACAAGTGTTGTCGGCCTACCCCAGCGCTCATAACGTGTCTTAAGCGGAGGGCTGACGGTAAGGACACGATCCACATTTTTGAGCAAGCTGCGCTCAAACCGGTACAACCCCCAATTGATGATCTGCTTGACAGGATAGCGCCGTGAGGATAGCAGATCCCACAACTCGAGGTGCGCTTCGTGAACGTCGTAGACCAGAGGGGTGCCCCATTTCTTCCTGATGCGCGACCCCGCCAGCAGTAACTCGAACTCGTGGATCATCATGATGTCGGGCCGCCACACGGCAGCCAATTCTTCCACCGCGCGACCAAAGCTCCCGAGGCGGCCAGGGACGAAATCCACATGGCTGAAGCCGGCCTTCCCCGGATCGAACGGCTGTTGGGCGCGCGTGACGAGGGTGACCTCGTGACCGGCTGCGAGCAGGGTTACGATTTCTTTGTAGTAGATGCGATCATCGTCAGGCCGGTGGCCGGCGGTAGCAACCAGAATCTTCATGGCCGCCTGAACAGCCGAAGGAGGTTCCGGCGCTCGTCAGGGTTTGCCGCCCCACTGATCCCCAGTCCGACAGGGATAAGGAAGGTGAGGGCCAGGTTACGCCACAGATTGGACGGGAAGATATATAAACCGGCTATGCCGAGCGCTAGCAGGCTGAAGATCCTGACCAGTCGGCCCCATTCGTATGCGACCGGGTAAAAGCGCCTGGTGATCAGAAATGTAATCAGGGCCATGACCGCGAATGTAATGCAAGTGGCTAGGGCTGCCCCCATGGCACCCCATATGGGAATGAGCAGTAGATTGCAGATGATGTTGGTAAGCGCCCCGCTGCCTCGGAATAGCATCACCCACCTGGTCCGTGCCGTCAGGTGGATTCCAGGTAGCTGCAGGACGTAGAGTCCGAACAGCAAATACCCTAGCATGACCACCGGTACGATCCCGGTTGCCGACCAGTACTCCGATCCAACGAGTGTAATGGAACCAAGTGGCAGTCGAACCAGATCGTCGATCCAGGCACCGATGGCAAGGAGCAGGGTTCCCATGGCCACCACCATGTAGGTGGTAATTCGAGCAAAAACCGGCTGGGCTCCTGCTTCTATCCCGCGTTTCAGGAAAAAAGGCTGCCAGCCCATATTGAAGCCCATCACCAGGATAAGCATCAGCAGTCCCAGCTTGTAGCCCGTTGAGTACAGCCCCACTGTCTCAATGTCGGTCAGCCAGCGCAGCAGGTAACGGTCTGCCAGCTCAATGGTCATGGTGAATAACCCCGCCACCATCAGCGGGAGGCCGAACGCCAGCAGGCTCCGCAAGATGGCGGGCGAGAAACGCAGCGGCCACATCCGTCGCAGCGCACCGGGGAATGTGAACATAAACAGTACGCCGGAAGCCGCCAGGTTGGACAGCAGGGCTCCTTCCACCCCCATACCATAATGCGCCACCAGCAGGATGTTCAGTCCCATCGTGATAGAGACATTCAACAGGCTGAGGCTAACGTATGGCGCGGGCCGTCCGTGGGCCCGGTACAGGTGCATGGGGATGGTCCAGAGCGTGTCCAGAAACATGATGGCCGCAAGGATGGCGATCCAGTCCGCGTTGTAACTGCCCAATATGGCCGCCGCCAGCTGCCGCCGAAACCCAAAGAGGAGCACGGTCAGGGCCAGGCCTATCATCAGCAAGGTCAGGTAAACAGAGGTCAGGACTTCCCGCTGCCGATCGGGCGATTCGCCTACGTAGTAGCGCATCAGCGCCGAGTCCAGCCCCATATTGTAGACAATCATGCCGAATCCGGTGAAGGCAAACGTCAGGGACAGGATGCCCAAGTCCCCTGGTGCCAGTACATTGGTATACAGTGGCAGCAGCAGGAACGAGACCGCCCGTGTGGCCAGGTGACCAATGACGTAGGCTGCAGACTGTCGTCCCAGGTGGAAGATATCGGCCCGCATGGAGCTGCCTGTCATGGGCTTCCCGCTGGTGGGCGGCAGTGGCATTTCATCGGCGGATGGACTAACCTCGGACATCAGAACCTGCTGGCCGGTTTGGCGGACATTGTGCCCAGCCCGGCAGCCAGCGGATGCTAGGCACCGGCATTCAGATCAATGGTCAGGGTATCGCGAAACATCCCGCTGGCGCCAAAGCTCTCCTTGAAACGAGCCAGACCGAGGTTAGGATCCATATTGACAGTGAAGATGCCGAAATCGAGGTAGCGAAAGCCCCTCTGCGCGGCCCACTTGATCAGCTCGTAGACCAGCAGATTCACGGCCCGATACTCCTGGTAGGTCTCGTCGTGGCTGATGTAGAATGCAAGCGTGACATCGGGATTGGCATCGAAGATGGTGATGCCGGCGATCATGCGGTTGCCCAGGTAGGCCGCCAGCAGGTGAATCTCGTCGGGAAACAATCCCATCAGACGGACGAGTTCCTCCAATGAATGGGCCGGTTTCACGTTATGGCGGCGTTCAAGATTGTGTAACAAGATATTGTAAAATGTGGCCGCATCGTCGCTGAAGCGCACCACCACACCCGACTCCCGGGCCTTCTTAACCGCCCGCCGGGACGCATCGGTGAACTTGGCCAGGTTGTCCTCCGGGGACGGCTCCAGGTAAAGGATGCTGGAGATCTCCCGCCGGGTGTAGACGAAGTTGTGTTGCAGCAGCGCGAAGTCCACGTAGTTGGACAGACGGCGGTTATAGATCGTGGGCGGCAGGGTCAGGGTGATGCCGTCAAACCCATTGCTCCGGGCGTAGCCTACCAGACTTGCGGCGAGTTCGAAGCTGTTCTGAAAGGACAGGCCGATGGGGGTCACCAGCCCGCCGTACGAAGCACCGGGATGTGATACCAGCTGCCGCGTGCCGTCGGTCTCCTGCACGGCTGCGGGGAAAACAGCCAGCAGGCCTTTGGACCCGGTGAAGAGCAGTGAATGATCCTCGAAACGGCCCTCGGGATGATAGCCCAGGAATTGCCGCAGGTGAAATAAGGTGCCGTTATTCGATTTCCGGACGTAGCGATCCCAGTCATTCTGGAACGGCTCCTCGAAGCGGGATGTGGCAATGGGCATAATTTACCGGCTTGAATGCGAGTTCCAAAAACCGGTGCGTGGGAATTTATCGGCGGCGGGGAGGAAGTGGAAGGGAAGAGTAGGATACAGGGTTGGGTAAGTGGAACTGCGGCAGGCCTGGGATGGCGCCTCATCAAAACAGCCTGCCTTGCGGATCGCCAGTGGTCGGCTGCGGGAGTGATACTGGCGGCGGCATGTTACTCGTTTGCACGAACCGGGTTCTCGGGACAGAACTGGGCACAAATCCGCTGTGCAATTTTGCCTCTCGCCATTAAGTTTTGAAGTCGCGCTATTACCATCAGTCTGTTCGTCGCATCGAAAGGAGAAATACAATGTCCCGAGGCCGTATCACCACGCTGACTCTCCTGGCGGCACTGATCTTTGCCGCGACAGCACTTGCGCAGGTCAAATCCAGGGGCGGGACCCATATCAGGCGCAAGCACGTGGCTGCGGCCGAGCGTATCACGGGCCTCAGTTTCAGCAAGACGGAACGCGACTCGCTGCTCAAGGACCTCGGCGAGTTGCAGTCCAGTTACGAGAGTTTGCGCGGACTAAGCCTGGGCAATGGCGTCCCTCCGGCCCTGTTCTTTAACCCGGTGCCACTGGGCGCAACATTCGAAACCGACCAGCGCCCACTGGTCACTTCGCCGTCGGTTCAGGTTGCGGTGCCAGAGAATCTGGAAGCATTGGCCTACTATTCCGTGGCGCAGTTGGGGGAGCTCATCCGCACCCGGCGCATCACATCCACGCAACTCACCACCATGTACCTGACCCGCCTAAAGCGTGATGGTCCGCGCCTGGAGGCCGTGATCACCCTCACAGAGGAGCTGGCCCTGAAGCAGGCCCGACGGGCCGACGAGGAAATCGCCGCCGGCAATTATCGCGGCCCACTGCACGGGATTCCGTACGGCGCCAAGGATCTGCTGGCTGTGAAGGGCTACCCCACCACTTGGGGGGCCATGCCATATAAAAACCAGGTGCTGGAGGAGACTGCAACCGTTGTCACGCGGCTGGAGGAAGCCGGCGCCGTGCTGGTGGCAAAGCTGACGCTGGGGGCACTGGCCTGGGGCGACGTCTGGTTCGGCGGCAAGACCCGCAATCCCTGGAACCTGGAGCAGGGCTCCAGAGGCTCGTCGGCGGGACCGGCGGCGGCCACGGCAGCAGGGCTGGTCCCGTTTGCCATTGGCTCGGAGACTTGGGGCTCCATTGTATCGCCGGCCACCCGCTGCGGCGTCACCGGCCTCAGACCCACCTTTGGCCGGGTGAGTCGGGCCGGCGCCATGACCCTCAGCTGGTCCATGGACAAACTGGGTCCCCTCTGCCGCACGGTGGAGGACTGCGCCCTGGTGTTTGACGCCATCCGCGGACCTGACGGCCGCGATCAGACGGTGGTGGACCTGCCCTTTAACTACGACTACCGAGTGGACCTGAGCCAGGTGCGCATCGGCTATGTGGCCGCCGCCTTCGAGGAGGACTACCCCTTCAAGGTCATGGACCAGGCGGTCCTGGAGGTGCTGCGAGAGCTCGGCGCCCACCTGGTGCCCGTGGAGCTGCCCGATTATCCCATCAGCGATCTCGCCTTTATTCTCAGCGCCGAGGCCGCGGCAGCTTTTGATGAGCTCACCCGTTCCGGTCGGGACGACCAGCTGGTGCGGCAGATCAGGAACGCCTGGCCCAACGTCTTTCGTGCCGCGCGCTTTATTCCGGCGGTTGAGTATATCCAGGCCAACCGCGTCCGCCAGCAGGTCATTCAAGCCATGCACGCGGCGCTGGCGGAGGTGGAGGTGTACGTGTCGCCCTCCATTGCCGGTGACAATCTGTTGCTCACCAATCTCAGCGGACACCCCTGCGTTGTGCTGCCTAACGGATTTGACGCTGACGGCGCCCCCACCAGCATCACCTTCATGGGGCAACTTTACGATGAGGCCACCCTGTTGGCCGTCGCTCGGGCCTATCAGGAGGCCACCGACTGGCACCGCCAGCACCCGCCGGAGTTTCCCTAATTGCCGCTGCCGGAATTCTGCACAGCTGCCATCGGATGGGCCCGTTTGCCAAGTGCCCCTAGCAGGTTGAAGGCAGCCATTTGATACCGAAACCGCACATCCTGGTAGTGGACGATGAGGCCGACGTGCGCGAGGTGATCCAATTGAACCTGGCGCGGGAGGGCTACGACGTAGTCTCTGTTGCCGATGGCATGGCGGCGCTGGAGCAGCTGAGGGCCCAGCCTTTCGATGCCGCCATCGTCGACGTGATGATGCCGGGTATGGATGGTCTGGCCCTCTGCCGCGCCATTCGTCAGGATGCCGGTTTGAGGCGGCTGCCGTTGTTGCTGCTCACCGCCCGGGACAGCGAGCTAGACCAGATCGTCGGCCTGGAGGTGGGTGCGGACGACTTCATCTCCAAATCGGCCAGCCCGCGCCTCATCGCCACCCGGCTCAAGGCCGCTCTGCGCCGCTTCGACCAGCAGGCTGAGGGCAACCAACCGCTGGCGTTTGGTGACCTCACCATTGATCGGGACCGGCGGGAGGTGCGGGGACTGGAAGGGTCGCTCACCCTCACGGCACTGGAGTATGCCCTGCTGCTGGCGCTGGCAGAAAATCCCAGCCGGGTATTTACCCGTAGCAATCTGCTCACGCTGGTCTGGGGCGATGACGTCGTGGTTACCGAGCGCACCGTTGATGTCCATATCAAGAACCTGCGGCAGAAGATCGGCGCTAACGGTGAACTCATTGAGACGGTCCACGGTGTCGGCTACCGGGTAAAAAGGGTGGACTGACCGGCATCCGCCATGAGTATCCGGCTGCGCGTGTTGTTGACCTTTTTCGGCCTGGTCTTTGTGGGCGTGATGGCCATTAGCAGTTACTCCATCCTGTTCGTCCGGGACTATCTGCTCATCAGTTCCCGCGACGATCTGGATCGGCAGGCCCGCTTCCTGGCCACCCTGCTGGTGAACCAGCCCGACGAATCCCAGTTTCCCACCATCATGGCAGACCATGCCCGCTATACCGGGCACAAAGTTGAGCTGCTGGGCAGCGACTTGCAGGTGCGCGCCGCTGAGGGCGCCATCACGGATACGACCGCTCCCACCTTCTCCGGCATCGCTCCCCTGCCGGGCGCCAACACCCAAGAGCGCCAATACATACGCATCACCGCCAGCGAGGCCGCCATCAAGGCCACCCTTACCCGGGTGCGGTATATTATCTACGGCGGTATTTTAGGGACGCTGCTGCTTACAGTCGCCATCAGTTGGGTGGTGGCCGACCGTCTTACCTTCCCCATTCGCCGGCTGGCTGGCGCAGCCCGTGACGTGGCCCGGGGGGAGACTTTCAGCCTGCCCAGATCACGGCGCAGGGATGAGATCGGCGACTTGACTCGCGATGTGGCCGCCATGGCCGACAAACTCCAGGAGGACATCAGCGACCTTCAGCGGTTGAACCAGGCCCAGGAGGATTTTATCGCCGCTCTGAGCCACGAGGTGCGCAACCCGGTCTTCTCGGCCCGGGGCTACCTGGAAATGGCCCTGGAGGAGCAGGCCGCGCACGACGACGGCTCGGAGCATTCCAAACAGATGCTGGAGTACCTGCAGAAGGGCCACCGCAACCTGCTGCGCATCCACAACCTCTTTGCCGACATGCTGCTGCTGGTGCGGCTGGAGTTCGACCAGGAGCCGGTGGCGCTGGCCCCCCTGTCGTTGGGGCCGGTGATCAGCGAGCTGGAGGAGACCTTCCTGCCCCAGGCCCGGGAACGGGGCATCGCCCTCACCATCCGCTCAGAGACTGACGCCGTGCAAGGCAACGCTGAGGTGCTCAGGATCGCCCTCTCCAACCTGCTGGCCAACGCCATTCAGCACACTGAGGAGGGGGAGGTGCGGCTGGAGATTGCCCAGCAGGACGGCGGCGGGGTGCGTCTGGAAGTGACCGACAGCGGCGAGGGCATCCCCGCCCATGAGCTGGAGAGCATCTTCGAGAAGTTCCACCGGGTGGACAAGGCCCGCAGCCGCGAGGCGGGGGGCACCGGTCTGGGTCTGGCCCTGGTAACCCAATGCATGCGTACCCTAAACACCGAGATCAAGGTGGACTCCACCGTGGGCCAGGGCAGCCGTTTCTGGTTCGACCTGCCGGCAGCGCAGGGCGAGTAGCAATGGGTCCCGCAATCCGGTTTGAGGTGGCGTAATGAGATTCATGCATTCCGACCGTTGGATGAGGTATGCCTGAGCGCTCACTGATCCTCTACCTGCCCATCGCCACCACCCTGCTGACGGTGCTATTCGCAGCCTCCATTTACCGGCGCTACCTGCAGCGGGGCCGCCGGGGCAACCATCTGCTGTGGTGGACCTTCGGCGTGATCACCTACGGTATGGGCACCTTCGCCGAAAGCTACATCACCCTGCTGGGCTGGAACCCGGTGATCTTCAAGTTCTGGTACATCGTGGGGGCTCTCATGGGTGGCGCCCCGCTGGCCACCGGTACGGTGTGGCTGCTGCTGTCGCCGCGGGCGGCCCTGCGGTGGTCGGTGGCACTGGTGTCCGTGGTGACCGTTGCGGCGGTCTTCGTGATTCTCAGCCCCATCCACATGGCGGGGGTGGACCCCTATCTGCCCAGTGGTGCGGCCCTGGGCTGGCAATGGGTGCGGCGCTTCAGCCCCCTCATCAACACTTACGCCGTGGTGTTTCTCATTGGAGGTGCGGGCCTGTCGGCCTGGCGCTTCCGGCGGGAAGCCCTGGCGGGCGGCGCAGGGGCGCCCCTGGCACAGGACCGTTTCATGGGCAATCTGCTCATCGCGGTGGGTGCCATCCTGCCCGGCATTGGCGGGGCCTCCAGCAGGGCGGGCCATACGGAAGTTCTCTACATCACCGAACTGGTGGGCATCATACTGATCTGGCTGGGCTACCGGTTTAACATCCGCAAGCGACCCATTGCCGCACCAGACCAGCCCGCTATCGCAGGCCCGGTCTCCTGATGGCGTTGACGGGCACGACCCATCTGCCAGCGGTCACCCTATACACCGACGGGGCCTGCTCGGGGAACCCCGGCCCGGGCGGGTGGGGAGCCATCCTACGGTTCCACGGCAGCGAAAAGGAGCTGGCCGGCGGCGAGAGCCAGACCACCAACAACCGCATGGAGCTCACCGCAGTGATCAAGGGGCTGGAGGCGCTGACCCAGCGGTGCCGGGTGACGGTCTACTCCGATTCACGCTACGTGGTGGACGCGGTGAACAAGGGGTGGTTAAGCGGTTGGGTGGCCCGTGGCTGGCGCAAAGCGGCTGCGAAAGGGCGCGGGCAGCCGGTGCTGAACGTGGACTTATGGCAGCGGCTGCTGAAGCTGCTGGAGGAGCAAGAGGTGGGATTCCAATGGGTGCGAGGTCATCAGGGGCACCCGGAAAACGAGCGGGCCGACCGCCTGGCCGTGTCCCATATTCCCGGCTAGCCTAGGCCAGCCGCCGGCCAAGCAGGTGGGCGTCAGTTACGGACGTTCTTATCGGAGAACCGAATGCTGGCTTGATAAAGAACATCCTGTTCCTCTTTGGAAAGTGAGGCGTAACCGGAAGTGCTGATCTTGTCCAGGATCTGGTCTACCTCCCCCCGCAGCCGATCATCCTCCTGGATCTCCTGAAAATCGTGGCGGACACGGCGCTCCTCTTGCAGGTCGGCAATCCGCTGCCCCATACGGAACCAAGTTGACCGCCAGCCGGACCGCAAGTAGATCCAGCCGATCACCATGCCGGACAAATGTGTCAGGTGTGCAACGGCAGACCCCCCCGGCTGGATCGAGAACAAGAAAGCCATGATGGCCATGAAGGCGACGAAATATTTTGTCTTGACGGGAATCATGAAGGGGAATATGAGCAGCTCCCGCTCGGGGTAGGCCAGTCCGTATGCCAGCAGGACTCCGTAGACCGCGCCGCTGGCCCCCACCACGGGGGTGGAGGACCCCAGGCTGAACAGCACGGTGACCAGGCCTGCGCCGGCGCCCGTAAGGAAATAGTACCGCAGGAAGGCCATCCCACCCCATTCACGCTCCAGCTCCGAACCGAACATCCAGAGCACAAACATGTTGAGCGCTACATGCCAGAACCCTGCGTGCAGAAACATGTAGGAAATGGGCTGCCAGATCATGAATCGCGACCACACCAGGCGAGGCACCAGCCCGAAGATTGAAAACAGCTTTTCATAATAAGCGGGGAACGACACGTGCCCCGGGGCACCCATCAGATATAGCAGGTAGAGGCTGATCCAGATTCCGGCGTTTATGATGACCAGCCGACGGATAATGAGGGAGCCGGACCGGCGCCATCCTGGCGGGTCGAAACTGGCCGGACTGGTGAATTGGTAGCGCATGGTTTCAGGCGGCGGTGTGGCTCATAAGAAAGTCCAGAATATCGGCTTGAACCTTAGCCTGCCCCGGCCCATTTGTCGAGTGGGCATTCTCGTTTTCATAGATTTTAAGTCGTTTGTGTCGGGCGGGAAGGGTGTTTAGAACCAGTTGGGCAGCTGCCTTGGTCTTGCCACCATAGCCGTTGGACTGCGTCAGCAGGGTCGGAGCGGTGACCTGGTGCAATTCTGCCCGGACATGACGATTAAGCCGGAACATCGCCCTCAGGCCCTTGATAGGATAGCGGTCATAGCCGTTGAACGGCGTGCGCCGCGACCCCTGTCCCGAGCCTGGCTCGCTACGGGCAACTGTGCTGGTAAAGGGAGCCAACAAGGAGAGCAGCCAGCTGGGCTGCGCCCTGCGCCCGCCCAGTTCTAAAGAGATGGCCACCACCCCCGCCACTGGGTAAAGAGCGGCCAGATGAAGCGCTAGGGCTGCGCCCATTTCCAGGCCAATAACAAAGGTTGTCTCCTGTTCCAGAAGGAATTCGGTGAAGTGGTATTCCAGCTCTTCGAGCCAGTCCTCTGCTCGGACGAGGTTGCATTCCTCGATGGAGGTGCCGTGCCCGGCCAGCAATTTTGCCGACACCCGATAGCCGTGATTCGCCAGGAACGTGGCCAGCTCGCGGACATCCTCGGTCGTGCCGGCAAAGCCGTGGATGAGAAAGCAGCCATTGGGTCCTGAGCCCAGCTCCAGGTCCTGCGGGCGATTGTGGGCAGCTCCAGGCATTAGGCGGTCACCTGATGCCAGAATTTTATGGATTTCAAATTGCTCATCCCGTCAACGTGAAAGAATAGATGTTTGAGGAGAAAGTCTCCTACTTGTTTCTTGGTGCGGTCGTTGGGCCTGAGAGTATCCAGATTGGTGATATGGGTAGCCGCCAAATCACGCAGATGTTTGAGGGCTGGCCCGCCGATGGGCGTTGCGCCGTCAGCTTGACACCGATGGCAGAGCAGCCGTCCCGTAGGGCTATCCAAAGTTGCGCTGGTGAGCGCGAGCCCACACTGCTCACATAAGGCAATCTGGGGCCCAAAGCCCAGCTGGCGGGCGAGGTGCAACTGATAAAAATGCAGGACCACCACGTCATCACCACCGCCCTGGTTAAGGCGTTGAAGGGTGGCGGTGATCAGGCGGAAGATAATAGGGTGGGGGTCGGCCTCGTGGACGGCCCGGTCCAGCATCTCAACTGCCACCAGTGCCGCCGCACTCGTCTGCAAATCGTCGGCCAGATTCGCGTAGCGTTCCACAAATTCCGATTTGACCAGGGTTTGGATCTCCCGTCGCTCCTTATGCTGGTACCAGACGTTGATATAGTTGGGCGGCTGCAAGACGCCGACGGTGCCCTGCTTAAACCGTCGCGCTCCCTTAGCCATAACGGCTACTTTTCCATACTGTTCAGTGAACAGGCGCACGATGAGTGAACTGTCCGAATAGTTGACGGTTCGCAGGACCACGGCTTCAGATGTGTGGGGCGTGGACATGTTCGTTGCGGTGCCGTGTGAGCCTCAGTTAGTCGCTTCGTGCTCCAGAGTGTCGCCACTCTCAAGCCGCTCCCGCAGAGCCTTCATGCGCTGGAATCCTGTACGGTTGTGCCAGACGATATCGCCGCCTACTACCGTCATCAGCACCTCTGTGCGCAGCAGCTCGCGGGGGTCGTTGTTCACTGGATTACTGGAGAGGACGGTGAGGTCGGCGTCGTAGCCGGGGAGGATTTTACCACGGGCCGTGTCGGCAAAGGAGGCGAAGGCAGCGCCGGTGGTCAGGGTTCTGAGGGCCTCCAGACCGCCCATCCGCTCATGGGGCTGCCAGCCCCCGGCGGGCCATCCGCTGGTGTCCTGCCGGGTCCGGGCTGCGTAGAGCTGCAAAAGCGGTTCCTCCCGCTCCACGGGGCAATCGGAGCCACCCGCAATAACGGCACCCGAAGCAAGTAACTGCCTCCAGGCGTAGGCGCCCGCCACCCGTTTCTTGCCCAATCGGTCCTCCGCCCAGTACATGTCACTCGTGGCATGGGTGGGTTGCATGGCGGCGATCACACCAAGGCGGGCAAAACGCCGGATGTCGCGTCGGGCAATGACCTGCGCATGCTCAATCCGGGGTCGCAGCTCATGACCCCCGGCGCCTGCCATGGCCCGCTCATAGATATCCAGAACCATCCGGTTTGCCCGATCACCAATGGCGTGGGTACAGGGCTGGAAGCCGGCCCTGAACGCGTCAGAAATCAGGGCCTCCAGCGTCGCAGCGGGCGTTAGAACCAGCCCACGGTTGCCGGGGTCGTCGCTATAGTCGGACAACAGCGCGGCCCCCCGGCTGCCCAGTGCGCCGTCGGCGTAAAACTTCACCGCCCGTACCGTCATGCGGCCGCCGTAGTTGAGCACGGGTCCGCTGGCGTAATGCGCGGCCAGCAGTGCCTCGTCGTCGCCATCCAGCATGCCGTAGTAGCGCAGTGTCAGCAGGCCCTCGTCTGCCAGTTTCCGGATTACGTCCAGTGTGGCCTCATCTACCCCCGGGTCGTGCACCTCCGTGAGACCCACCTGATTACTGCGCTTTATTGCGGCCAGCAGCCAGCGGCGGAGGTCAGCCCGCGACGCACGGGGCAGCACTGCGTCCATGAGCGCCATGGCGCGGTCAATGAGCACACCCTCTGGATTTCCGGTGCTGTCGCGCACAATAGTGCCGCCGTCAGGATCGGCTGTACCGGCAGTGATACCGGCCAGCTGCAGGGCTTGGCTATTCACCCAGATGGCGTGGCCGTCAATTCTTTTGAGTGCCACGGGATGCTCAGGCGCTGCTGCATCCAGGATGGCCCGGGTGGGGAAAGTCTGCACCTCCCAGTCGTTCTGGTCCCACCCTCCGCCTCGAATCCATGTGCCGGTGGGCAGCTCCCCGGCCTTGGCGGCCACCTGTTCAGCGATTTCCGTAGCGGAACCGGTTCCCGTCAGCTGCAGCTCATCCATTGAGCGGCCGAAACCGGCCAGGTGAAAGTGGCTGTCGGTGAGCCCCGGCACCACCACGGCGCCATGCAGTCGGATGCGCCGGGTAGCCCGGTTGGCCAGGGGCAAAACCTCATCCTCCGATCCAACGGCCAGGATTCGGCCGTCAACCACAGCCATGGAGGAGACGGGGGCCAGGTGCTTGTCCATGGTCAGGATCGTGCCGCCAGTGAGAATCAGGTCGGCGCCGGACTGAGGGGTGCAGGCGGTGCCTAGCAGCAGGGGGAACCAAACGCCTCTGATGATGAAGGAGCGCATAGGGCGCAGCTTAGCCTGTCCGGGGCGGGTTGGTCAAGCCCCATTCCGGGTTGCGTCGCAGGCAGTACGCGAGGCTGCCTGGAGCGGTGATCGGCCAACACCAGAGGAATCACACGGTCCGCTCGGCAGTTAGCACTCCCCGCAGACCCAGTCTTGAAGGCCAATCTGAAGCTGGTGAGCGGACTCTATATCGTACGGTTCCGCCATGGCACGCGTCTCATGAAGAAGTACTTGTGCGTCGTGCGAAATGGCTTTAACCTCATGCCAATTCGTGGCCTTGTGTCTTCATTTGTCCGCATTATTCCGCGTGTAGCGATTCGCTTCCCTTAATTAATTCTGGCAACAATAAGACGTTTAGGTAACGACCTGTTATAGATAAGGTCAGTCGATGAGGTTGTCCCACGCTTCAAACAGTGGGATGCATGCTTGTTTGCGGCCTTTGGTTTCAATTGACCGTGACTCAGCCAATCCTGAGCCGAAGATCTCGGTAGGGCTGGGTCACATCGAGGAGATTCACACAGTATGGCAAAAACGATCTACGTAGGCAACATACCGTTCACCGTCACAGAAGATGAAATTCGGACGTTGTTCGAAAGCCACGGTACCGTAAACGATGTTAAACTCATAACCGACCGGGGAACTGGCCGGTTTCGAGGGTTTGGCTTTGTGGAAATGGAAGATGAAGATGCCGACAAGGCCATCAGCGAACTGGATGGCAAAGAATTTAGTGGACGCGTCATGCGCGTCAATGAGGCGCGCGAGCGTCCCGGCGGCGGCCGTTAGCATAATATTCTAATCAACTAACCATCCGGTACCGCACCTGTATGGGGAGCCGGTACCTCAGCGCCTGCCCAGTTTTGGCGGGCGTCCTTCGAGCTTGGTGACAGCCGGACAGAATACCGGCTGTCGCACCTTAATCCTATTGTCTTTTTGAACTCGGTGGCTCGATCCGCTGGCTGATGGTCATCCTGCCATTCAAGTGGCACGGACGTGGGCCGTCGAAAACAGAGCGCAAGTTATGACGACTGGGCGCGCGCCTGTCGCTTGGCGCTTGGCAGTCAGTCGTTCGGTGTTTCCGCTCTAGGGGAGCGCAACGGGCGCAGGGTCGGGCCGAGGGGCGCGTATCAAGGCGTCCATAACCTGGCTTAAATCCTCAGGTCGAAAAGGCTTCACCAGAATACCCTGGAAGCCGTAATCCCGGTACTGCGCCAGGACGGGATCGTTGGCGTAGCCACTGGATACGACGGCTTTCACCTGCGGGTCGACAGCATGCAGATGCTTGATCGTCTCCGCGCCCCCCATACCAGTAGGGACGGTCAGGTCAAGAATAACCACATCAATGGGGTGTTCCGACGTCAGTTCACTCGTATAAATCTCAACGGCCTCCTCACCGGCGGCAGTCGTGGTCACATCGTAGCCCAATTCGCCCAACAGGGCCGCCAGCCCGAGGCGAATGGTATCATCGTCGTCCATTACCAAGACTCGGCCGCTACCCCTCGTGATCACCGGCTGCTCAGCCGCTAACTCACCCCGCTTTGCTGCCGGCAGATAGACCGTAAAAGTGGTTCCCCGGCCGACTTCCGAAGCGACCGTAATACCGCCACCATGCCTGGTAAGTATATTGTAGCAGGAGAAAAGCCCCAGGCCGTTGCCGTTATCACGGGTCGTAAAATAGGGGTCGAATATGAAATCAATAATCGCATCCGGTATCCCCTCGCCCTCATCGGTCACCTTCAACTCCACATAATCCCCCGGTTCCAGTGCAATGCGAGCCTCGCCTTCTTTTACCTTCAATGTCCGGGCCGACACCTCGAGCCGGCCACCATCCGGCATGGCTTCAACGGCGTTGAGCACCAGATTGTTGATCACCTGGTTGATCTGACCTGAGTCCACGTCCACCGGCCACAAGTCATCGGGCAGGTCAAAACTTGACGCCACCGGGCGGCCGTGAAGGGCAAATTTGACACACTCCTCAACCAGAGGTTGGAGGCGCATGCCCGATTTTACAGGATCGCCGCCACGGCTGAATGTCAGCAGTTGCTGGGTGATGGCTTTGGCTTTGGTGATGGACTGCTCAGCCGACTCAAGCAACGTCTTTACGTCCGCATTCTGATCCGATTTCAGTTTGGCAGTGACCACGTTGAGCATGATGCTCATGAGAAAATTGTTGAAATCGTGCGCCAACCCGCTGGCTAGGACTCCCAGTGACTCCAATTTATGCGAACGCAACATTTCGTGCTCCAGCTGTTGCCGCTGGCTGATATCCTGAAAGACCAGCACCATGCCTTTCACCTTTTCGCCGCTATTGCCTAGGGGAGCCATGCTTCCGGCGACCGGCCGTTCCTTTCCGTCCCTGGTAACCAACTGACGATTGGGGTTTTGGATGGGTTTTATGTTGCCGCGCAGGACGGAGGCCAAAGCCAGCTCAAACGGTTTTCCGTCGCCGGTGGATTTGAATACATCGCTGATGGGTTTACCCTGCGCCAAATCGAGCGGCCAGCCGGTGAGCTCCGCGGCGGCGTGATTCATAAGAATGATATTGCCTGTAATGTCGGTGGCAATGACGCCGTCACTAATGCTCCGGAGAGTTGTTCTGAGCCGTTCCTCCTCAAGAGCTAGGGCCTCCTCTGCCTGCTTCCGCTTGATGGCCGTCGTCATTTGCTGCGCAATGGTTACAAAGCGCTGCAGGTCTTCTTGAGTAAATGGTTCCTTCCTGGCATAGTCCAGCAGTCCCAGTGTTTCATCGCCTGAAATGAGTGGGACCAACAGGAACGATCGCAGACTGAACATGTCTTTTACTTTTGGTATTAAGCTGCATGCCAGCTCGCGGAGCTTTTTGCCGGGCAGGTTATATACATTGATGTAGTCCCCAAGCAGGGCGTCGATTTCGGCGGGTGTGCTGATTATCTGTGGCGCGCCAGATTCCAGAACCTCAAAGTGGCGTCCCCCACTATTCAGCAGCACCCTGATTTCCGGCAGGCTGCGATGGAGCAGTTTTTCCACTCGCCCCACCAGCTTCTGAATGCCAGGCGTCAGCTGCAGGGTGAGGTATTTCTTGTCCTCACTGAGCAGATAGACGGCTGCTCCATGGCCGGAAAATGTTTTCTTCGATTGCCTGGAGAGCAGGTGAAACACCTCCTGAAGGCTGTCGCCGCGATTGATGGCATTGTTGATCTCATTGATCAGTGTAAGGTCTTCGGTGCGTTGTAGAATTTCCTTTTCCGCCCGCTTGCGCTCGCCAATTTCAGTTTGCAGGGAGGTCACCGCAGCCTTTAATTCGGCCGTTCTTTCTTCGACCTTTTCTTCAAGCTGAAGATGGGCCTGCTGGAGAACCTCTTCGGCCTCCTTCCGCTCACTGATATCACGGACAATGCTTTGTAGGCCGGTAACCTCGCCGTCCTTGATCAGAAGGGTCACCTTTTGCTCGACCCATTTCTCCGCGCCTGATTTCGTGATGTAGGGAAATTCCAACATGGTCTCCGGTTGCACTTTGTCGATCTGCTCGGAGTAAACCGACTTGACGCGATCAAGCCACGCCGCAGGGATGAGCCGGGTAAAGTGCATCCCCATTAGTTCGTTTTCTGTGTAGCCGGTAAATCTCTGGCCGGGAGGGTTGACATAAGTGAAATAGCCTTCGGGGTTGATGGTATAGACGATATCGCTGGTCTCTTCGATAATCTGGCGATAGCGGCGCTCGCTCTCCCGCAGCACCTCCTCCGCCCGCGAGCGTTCGCTACTTTCCTGCCTGAGCCGCGCATTGGCCGCTTGTAGTGCGTCGGACTGCTGGCGAGCGATCAGAGCGGGCAGCCACTTCCACCCGCCGATGATCATCGAGACGAAACCGAGGAGATAGCTCCCGAAGGTCAGATAGTACCGGTAGTCGGAACCGCCGATGACAAGGAGGCGCCTTACCATTGCGACGTTTTCCGTCAGGACCAGGAGACTGGCGAGCAATGTCAGGCCGAAGCCCAGCTCGATATTCAGCCATCCGGGCTGGCGACTGAGACCGTATTTCCTGCCGAGTTGCCAAGCATAAACGAAGGCCGCCCCTACGACCAGGGCGCTGACCACTTTGATGATGATTTCCACGATCATTTGCGGCTGTTTTGCCTCATCTGGAGCGCCGCGTCAAGACCGGTCCTCTGGTGGGCCAGAAGGGTCGCGGCTAGCGTTTGTCCACTGGCACGTAGGACCGTTGGGTCGCGCCCGTATAGATTTGCCGGGGGCGGTATATGCGCGGATTGGGATCCTCCCGCATCTCCTTCCAGTGGGCTATCCACCCGGGCAGCCTGCCCAGGGCGAACATGACCGTGAACATCTCCGTGGGTATGCCCATCGCGCGGTAAAGCATACCGCTGTAGAAGTCGACGTTGGGATAGAGGCCTCGCTCCAGAAAATAGTCATCCTTCGTGGCGATCTCTTCGAGGCGTTTGGCGATCTCAAGCAGTGGGTCATCGGCCCCCAATTCCGACAGAACATCGTCTGCGGCCGCTTTCAGCAGTGTGGCCCGTGGATCGAAGTACTTGTAGACCCGGTGGCCAAAGCCCATGAGCCGGAAGTTCGAGTCTTTGTCCTTCGCCATGTCCACATACTTCTGGTAGTTCATGCCGTCATTACGAATGGTTTCCAGCATCTGGATGACCCGTTGGTTGGCGCCGCCATGCAGCGGGCCCCACAGGGCGCTGACGCCGGCGGAGATGGAGGCAAACAGGTTGGCCTGGCTGCTGCCCACCATGCGGACGGTAGACGTGCTGCAATTCTGCTCGTGGTCGGCGTGGAGGATGAGCAGCAGGTTCAGGGCGTCATCCAGCACCCTGGGCGCCTCGTAGGTCTCGGCGGGGACAGCAAACATCATGTGCAGGAAATCGGCGGTATAGCTCAGGTCGTTGCGGGGATAGACGTACGGATGGCCGATGGACTTTTTGTAGGAGAAGGCGGCGATGGTCTTGGCCTTGGCCAGCAGGCGGATGATGTTCAGAGCGACCGTGTCCTCGTCAAGTTCAACATTGGGATAGAAGCCGGACAGGGACGATATCATGGCTGACAGCACGGCCATGGGATGGGCCGATGGCGGAAAGCCCTCGAAGAACTTTTTCATGTCCTCGTGTATCATGCTGTGGTGGGACAGCTGGTGCCGGAAGTCGTCCAATTCTTCCTGCGTAGGCAGGTGGTCATACACCAGCAGATAGCAGATTTCCACAAAGCGGGCCGCCTGAGCGAGCTCCTCGATGGGGTATCCGCGATACCGCAGGATGCCCTTCTCGCCATCGATAAAGGTGATGCTGCTGAGACAGGAGCCTGTGTTGGCGTAGCCCGAATCGAGGGTGATCATGCCCGTCTCCTGGCGCAACTTCGCAATATCGATGCCAAGCTCGTCCTCGGTACCGCCGACTACGGGCAGCTCGTATTCCTTGTTCTTGTATATCAGACGGGCTGTTTCCATGTCCTTCCCCCGAGTCTCAGATGGGCGGTTTGCGTGCAGATCGCGTGAGGATTTTAACGACCGCTGCCGGACGCGCACGCCAAACCCCAAAATTACCACTGTCCCCTTTTGAATCCCTATCGATTCCTATGGTCTGTCGCAGGGCATGGAACGGCACATCTCAGTCTACCCCAACCTTGACTCGGCCCCGGTCTGCTGGAGCCAGGGATGAGCGACTGTCGAGCGAGAGCGAAAAATGTCTTTATTTTTGTCATGGGATGCCTACATTTGGCGCTGTTACCCGTCGAATCCATTTATGAGGGCCCATAGCTGGTCGGCGGGTGCAAATGCGGGCAGTGTAGAATGAACCATCCCAATAGGAGCAACCCCCGAAGCAGAAGCTGGCTGGCCGGTCTGGCCCTGACGGCTCTGCTGGTTGCGCTGCCGTCGCTAGCCGTGGCGCAGGACGACTTCGCTGACGATACCACTGAATACTTCGGCGACGAGTTTGATGACGGGTACGATGATGAATACTACGGTGATGAGTTCTACGACGAAGAGGGCTTTGATGATGGCTACTTCGAGGAGGCCGGCGAATTTTTTGACGATGGCGATGGCGAGTTTTTCGACGAGGACGGGGAGTTTTATGACGATGGTGAGTTCTACGATGAGGAAGGATTCGAAGGTTTTTCAGACGACGAGTTCCTGGACGATTTTGAAGGGGCAGAGGAACGCGATGAACTGAATCTGGCCGATGACACGGCCGGGGAGGTGGAACTGGAGGAGATCGAGAAGCCAAAAATCAAGCAGCCGCGGGTGATCCGGGGCTACATGGCCAAGCTAACGGTGACCTCTCCCTGGCTGGCGGGGCTGGGCTTCAACAGTTTCTGGTACTCCACCATCGATGCCCGTCTCTCCCTGGACCTCCCTCGCAAAGCGGGCGCCGGTGCCCTGGCCCCGGCCTATACCCTGGAGGTGGCCACCTTCAGCTTTGTGAACCAGCACCCCGTGGGCGGCGAGTTCGCCGGGGTGGCGCTGCAGGGCCTGATGCGGGTGCCGGTGGGGTCGCTGGAGGCCCTGGCGGGACTGGGGGTCTACGCAGCGGGGAGTGATTTCAGGGGTGGGGTATTCTTCGGCGCCAGCTATACTGTTCCCTTCATCCGGTTCATCGGCATCACCCTGGAATCCCGCCTCACCTATGTACAGGACGCCGCCCCAACCGGCCCATCGTACTGGATCGACGTGGGCGGCAGCATCGGCTATCCGTTCTAGGTGCGCTGGAGTTCAACGGTTGGGCACATCGGGGCGCCGGCTGCGGCACATGACACTTGATGCAGGTCACTTCCCCCGGCTGCTTAAAGTTTTAGTTTAACCTTGCGCCACCCCAGCACGTATATTTTGCCCTGGCGGTATAAGGTGCAGACGGCCCCCCTTCGTAAACCCATGCGAACCCTCACGACCACACGCGCACTCCTCTTGTCTGCAGTTGGCTTGCTGTTTGCAGGCACGCTCCACGCTCAGACAGTTGGTTTCGCGTTGGCCAGCTCCAATGGTGCGGAGAGCGTCACATCGGTAAACATCACGGTAACTGCCGCCGGGTATGGTGCTATTTCTGCTATGAACCCGGTTCAGGTTACGCTAATTGATCTCACAACCGAGGCCTCAGGGTCGGACTACTCCGTGACTGAGGGGGTCCTGACCTTTATCAGTAATACAAGCCAAAACGTTGTGCTCACCATCGTGAGTGATGCTCTTTTTGAAAATAATGAGGATGTGGTGCTGGGTCTGGCTTTTCAAACTGAAGGTGCAATCAATCCCCAAACGCAACACACGTATACGATCAACAACGACGATACCAAGCCCACCATTTTCTTCGACGCCTCCAGCAGTAGTGCCAGCGAGGGCACCACCTCAGGCACCATCCAGGTGCGGATCTCGGCGCAATCCGGGCTTTCGGCCTCTGTAAACTTTACGGCCGCCGACGGCACCGCCTCCGGTAGCGGCGTGGACTACTCCCTGGCGTCGGGTACCGTCATCGTAGCTGCCGGAGCCACGACAGCAAACATACCCTTTGTCACCATTAACAACGACCTCCTGGATGAGAACAACGAGACCTTTACGGTGACCTTGACCGGCGCCACAGAGGTCAACGCCACCCTGGCGAACCCCATCACCCATACTTATACTATCACTGACAACGACGCCGTCCCCACGGTGATGTTTGCGGCGGCAACCTCCAATGACGCGGAGAATGTCACCGCCGTGAATGTTCAGGTCAAACTGTCGGCGATTTCAGGCCGGAACGTAACGGTGAACTACAGCGTAACGGGAACCGCCACCGGCGGCGGGACCGACCACAACCTGGCCTCCGGCTCCATCGTGATAAACGCCCTGCAGACCTCCGAGAACATCTCCATCACCATCAATGACGACATCCTCAATGAGGACGACGAGACCATCGTCATCACCCTGGATTCATTTATCAACGGATCGCTGGGCAGCCCCTCGACGCATACCTACACGATCAACAACGACGATCCCGCTCCGACGGTGGATTTCAGCACCCTCACATCCAATGGCGACGAGGGCACCACGCCCGTTGATATCCAGGTGCGCATATCGGCGGCCTCAGGCCGGGACGTCACCATGACCTACACCGTCGCCGATGTGACGGCCACCGGTGGCGGCGAAGACTATACCCTGTCCAGCGGGATTGCCACTATCACTGCAGGCGATATGACCACGAACATATCGGCCTCCATAAATGACGATGCGCTGGATGAGGACGGCGAGACCTTTACCCTCACCGCCTCCAGCCCCACTAATGCTACACCGGGCACCAACCTCGTCCATACCTACACCATTGACGACAACGATGATCCGCCCAATATACAGTTTACCGCCACCTCCTCGTCCAGCAGCGAGGGCACGCCATCCACCAACATCGGGCTCACCCTCTCCACCCTCTCGGGCCGTACTGTCACCACCAACTACGCAGTTACGGGTGGGAACGCCGTGGGCAGCGGGGAGGACTATACCCTGCCTGGCGGCGTGGCCACCATCACCGCCGGTAACCTCACCACCAACTTTTCCATAACGGTTGTTGACGACGCCCTGGATGAGGCGGCCGAGACGGTGGTTGTGGGCATTTCGGGACCCAACTTCGCGACCCTGGGCGCCGACACCACCCATACTTTTACCATCACCGATGACGATTCCCCCCCCTTCGTGGAGTTCACTTCGGGCAGCTCCAGCGGCGCTGAGAGCAGCAGCCCAACGTTCGGTTTGGCCCTGTCTGCGGTGTCCGGACTGGAAGTGACGGTGGACTTCTCCTCTGCCGGCGTGACGGCCATGGCGGGCGGCGTCGATTTCACCCTGGCTGCCGGCACGGCCACCATCAGTGCCGGCGCAACGACAACCGACATTACCACCGCCATCCTCAATGATGACGCCCTGGATGAGTTTGACGAGACGTTTAACATCACGCTGTCGAATCCCAGCAATGCGTCGGTGGGCGTCACCTTCCCCACGCACACGTTTACCATTACCGATAACGATGTCACGCCCACACTGGCGTTCAGCACGGCCTCGGCCAGCGGTGCGGAGAGCACCTCGCCGGTGACCGCCACCATTGCCCTGTCGGCGGCATCGGGCAAGAATGTGTCGGTACCCTACAGCATTACCGGCACGGCTACCGGGGGTGGCGTGGACTATGCCCTGGCCGCCGGGACAGCAACTATTTTGGCCGGTGAAACCGACTCGGTCCTCTCCGCCGTTATTATTGATGACGCCATCTACGAGACGGACGAGACCATCATCATTACCCTGGGGGCCATCACCAACGCCGACCCGGGGGTTAACACCGTCCACACTTATACCATCACCAACAACGACGCCAAGCCCACCATCGAGTTCAGCGCTGCCAGTTCCAACGGTAGTGAGGGAGTCACCCCCGCCAGCATCGCCGTCACCCTGTCAGTGGCCACGGCGGTGGATGCCACGGTGGGCTACGCGGTCACGGGCAGCACGGCGACGGCGGGTGGCGACGACTTTACACTAGCCGCCGGCACGGCCACCATCACGGCCGGGCAAACCTCCACCAACATCGATGTCGCCATCGTGGATGACATATTCGACGAGCCCGCCGAAACGATTATCATAACCCTGTCGGGGGAAATCGACGCCTCACTGGGTGGCAACTCCGTCCATACCTACACGATCACCGACAATGATGACGCCCCAACCGTAGCGTTCACGACCCTGGGCTCCTCGGGCGACGAAAGCGCCACGCCGGTTAACCTGCAGGTGGACCTGTCGGTGGCCTCGCAGCTGGCCATCACGGTGGACTATGCGGTCACCGAGCTAACCGCCACCCGTGGCGGCGTGGACTTCACCCTGGCTGACGGCCAGCTAAGCTTTGCCGCCGGCATCACCACGGCCAACATCACCGCCACCGTTGTCGACGACAATATCGTGGAGCCCGACGAGGCTTTCCTGGTGACACTGGCCAACCCCGTCAACGCCGCGTTGGGGGCCTTGCCGTCGCACACCTACACCATCCTGGAGAACGACACGCCTCCGGTAGCATTCACTGTGGGCGCTGTGGCCCCCACCGGAGGAACCGTGGTGCTCACCTACTGGAATGCCAGCAACACCGACCTCGACATCACCGTGCCCGTGGATGTTTCGGCGAACCTTGCCGGGGGCACCATCCAGCTGCAGGCCAAAATCGGCAGCGGCAGTCTTGAAAATCTCGGCGCGGCCTACATCATCGCCGGGGGCGATCTGGGCACGGACAAGGTGCTAAGCCGCACGGCTGCGGAGGTGGAAGGGGTGACCAACTTTGCCGACGACTCCACACTCACTGTCGGCGCCATCATCACCGACGGCGCTGGTAACAGCACCACCGGCACGGCCGGCGCCACCACCATTTTCGTCGATCAAACAGCCCCGGCGTCCTTCACCCTGGGTACCCTGGTAACCACGGCAGGTACGGTGGTTTCCGGGTACTGGAACGCAGGCAACGGCGGCATATCAGTAGACGTGCCACTGGCCAGCGATCTCACCCTGGTGGGCGGCTCCATCCAGCTGGAAGGCGAAGCCGATGGTAGCTTTGAAAGCCTTGGCTCGGCCGTGTCCATCAGCCAGGCAGAGGTTACCGCCGGGAGCAAGGCCCTGGTGGTGGCCGACATTGAGGCTGCCGCCACCGGCCTGGAGGAACTGGCGGGGTACTCCGAGGGCGACGTACTCACCGTCCGGGCGGTCCTCACCGATGTGGCCGGCAATGTCACCACCGGGAGCATCAGCGCAACCAGCCTTATCGTCGATGAGACCTTGCCCATTGCTGTCCTCACCTACAGCGACACCCTGGCGAGCCAAGGGGATGTGGTCACCATCACCCTGACGCAAGACGAGGACGCTGAGGCGACGCCTCAGGCAGGTATCGCCTACGCCGTCAACACCGTGGCGGCCGCGGATATGACCGCAACCGCCAACCCGGCAGTCTGGACCTTCGATTTCACGATTCCTGCGGCGAACGATGGTCTGGCCACAATAAGTATTGCCGCCACCGATC
>JADFSS010000023.1 GCA_022560655.1 Candidatus Neomarinimicrobiota bacterium | reverse complement strand
TCAACATGGATGTGGAGCTGCACACCCCCATCGCCATGGACAAGGAACTGCGCTTCGCCATCCGCGAAGGGGGCCACACCGTGGGCGCCGGCGTCGTGACGAAGGTGATCAGCTAGGCCGCTGGGGGATGGGCAACAGCAAACGAGATTTGGTTACGTTGGAATGCGTCGAGTGCAAACGCTCCCGATACACCACCACGAAGAACCGCAGGACCCACCCTGAGAGGATGGAACTGCGCAAGTACTGCCGCTGGTGCCGGGAGCATACGCCCCATCGGGAAACCAAATAGACCGTTACCATAGGTGAGTAGCTCAGCTGGTAGAGCACCGGTCTCCAAAACCGGCGGTCGCGGGTTCGATCCCTGCCTCACCTGCACAGGTGGCCGGCGGGGCATGGAAAGCGCGCGCGTCACGGGAACTCTCGGAGTCTGGGCATGATTAAACGTTTCCGGGCGTTCTTGCAAGGGGTCGAGTTTGAAATGAAGAAAGTCTCCTGGCCGACGATGAATGAGTTGCGGGGCTCCACGGGGGTCGTGCTGGTATTGTCTCTCCTGCTGGTCATCTTTCTGTTTTTCGTTGATTTGGGCCTGTCCCAAATCGTGAAGTTTGTATTGTAAGTAGCATGGCAGCGTACAGTAAAGTTCCGGCAGAAATGGAGTGGTACTCGCTGAGGGTCATTTCCGGCAAGGAGAAAAAGGTCCGTGAGACGATCATGTATGAGGCCGAAGAAGCCAACATCACCGATCAGCTCGGCGAAATTCTGGTACCCTCCGAAAATGTGGTTGAAATGCGCGATGGCAAGAAACGGGTCCGCAACAAGGTATTTTTCCCGGGCTACGTCCTGGTGAGTCTGCACTTGACCAAGGAAGTCCGCTATCTCATCGAAAACGCTCCCGGGGTGATCAGTTTCGTGGGCCCTAAAGGCGAGCCCGTCCAACTGCGCGATGACGAAATCAGCCGTATTCTGGGCGAGGTCCAGGGTAAGGAAGGCCGCGAGGTCATGGCCCACAAGTTCACGGTGGGCGATCCCATCAAGGTGACCGACGGGCCCTTCATAGACTTCACCGGATTTGTAGAAGAGGTCAATGACGACAAACAGAAGGTGAAGGTGACAGTTTCCATATTCGGGCGCCCTACACCCGTGGAGTTGGATTTTCTGCAGGTTGAGCCGGAGAAATAGCGGAACCCCTGGTCATGGCTAAAAAAGTCATAGGACTTATCAAGCTCCAGTTGCCCGCCGGACAGGCCTCACCGGCCCCCCCCGTCGGTCCTGCGTTGGGCCAGCACGGTGTCGCTATCATGGATTTTTGTAAGGCTTATAATGCGCAGACTCAGGCTCAGGCCGGCATGATTATCCCAGTGGAGATCACCGTTTACGCGGACCGTTCATTTACTTTCATCACCAAGACTCCGCCGACCTCTGTTCTGCTGCGCAAGGCAGCCAATGTGGAGAAAGGATCGGCCGAGCCCAATCGGGAAAAGGTGGGTGAGGTGACCAGCGCGCAAGTACAGGAAATCGCCAGGATCAAGATGCCCGATTTGAATGCCGGCAGTGAAGCGGCGGCTATGGAGATGATTGCCGGAACCGCCCGCAGCATGGGCATCGTCGTGAAAGGTCAGGCGTGAAGCGCAGCAAGGCTTACCGTAGCGCTCTGGCCGATCTTGATCGTTCGCGGAACTATTCGGTGGGCGAGGCCCTTCAACTCCTCAAGGATGGCGTTCAGACCAAGTTTGATCAGACCGTGGATGTGGCCGTGAATCTGGGGGTGGACCCGCGCCACGCTGACCAGATGGTGCGCGGCACGGTGAACCTGCCCCACGGCACCGGCAAGCAAGTACGGGTGTTGGTCTTCGCCAAAGGGGAACACGCGTCCCAAGCCCAGGAGGCCGGTGCCGATCATGTGGGTGCCGAGGACATCGTCGAGAAAATCAAGGGCGGGTGGTTGGAGTTTGACGCCGTTGTGGCAACCCCCGAGATGATGCGCGAGGTAGGCAAGCTCGGTGCTATTCTGGGCCCGCGCAAACTTATGCCCAACCCCAAGGCCGGTACCGTCACCAACGAAGTCGCCGGCACGATCAAGGAACTGAAAGCGGGTAAGATTGAGTATCGGGTCGACAAACTTGGCATCATTCATTCGGGAGTGGGCAAAATCTCCTTTTCCACGGAGCAGCTGCGCGAAAACCTGGAGGCGCTCATGGAAGCAATTATCCGGGCGAAGCCGCCGGCGGCCAAGGGCACCTATCTCAAGAAACTGACGATCTCAACCACCATGGGACCGGGGATCAAGATCGACCGGTCGGCCTTTGCCAGTTAGGTAGCAGCGACGATGCCAACGCCACGCAAGGAAGCCATTGTCGAGGACATCGCCCGGCGCATGCGGACCGCGGCGGCGGTCTACTTCGCTGACTACACGGGCCTGTCTGCCCCCCAGGCCACCGAGCTGCGGGCACGGCTCCGGGAAGTGAATGTGGAGTACACGGTGGTGAAGAAAACGCTGTCCCGCCTTGCGGCTCAGGGAGCGGGTCTGGGCGATATTGACGCATTTCTCCAGGGACAGACGGTGCTTGCATTTTCATACGATGATCCTGTGTCACTGGCCCGGATTTTCCGCGATTTCGGCCAGGAGAACGATTCCCGTCCGGTGGTAACCGGGATCATCATGGATGGCCAGCAGATGCCGGCCAGCGCGATCGGCGAACTGGCGGCACTGCCGCCCAAAGAAATCCTGATTGCCCAGCTGCTCTCGGCCCTGCAATACCCTGTGGCGCAACTGGCTGCAACCTTAAGCGGGGCCATGTCCAAACTGGTCATGACCCTGACGAGTCTCAAAGAGCAAAAAACTTCGTGAATGAGGAGGTAGAGTCGAATGGCGACCATCAAGCGTGATGATGTATTGGGGTACCTGGAATCGGCCAATATGCTGGAAGTTTCCGCCCTGATCAAGGATATTGAAGAGAAATTCGGTGTAACGGCTGCCGCACCGGTGGCCGTGGCTTCTGGCGGTCCCGTGGCCGCAGGTGCCGTCGCTGTGGAAGAACAGAGTGAGTTTGATGTCGTACTCACCGAGATCGGTGAAAAGAAGATCAACGTCATTAAGGCGGTGCGCGAGATTACCGATCTGGGTTTGAAAGAGGCCAAAGACGTGGTTGACCAAGCCCCCAGTACCGTGAGGGAGGGGGTGCCCAGGGAAGAGGCCGAGGGCTTCAAGGCCAAACTCGAAGAGGCAGGCGCAAAGGTCGAGCTAAAGTAGCCGCTTGACGCGACCTCTCTATCGTCCCAAATCCGCTCACAGCTCCACTAGACCCGGTCTTTGGAAGGAGGCCCCCTCTTGCCCGTAAATTCTAAGTCGCTCACAGATCGACACTCCTTTTCCCGCATTCACTCAGCTGCGTCCGTTCCCGACTTGCTGGCCATCCAGACCTCTTCCTTTGAGGAATTCCTGCAACTCAAAGTCCCCCCGGAAAAGCGGGACGGCAAGGGACTGCAAGAGGTCTTCCGCGGTATGTTTCCCGTCGAGGATAGCCACGGCAACTATGTGCTGGAGTATGTCAGCTACTACTTGGGGCCGCCCAAATACACGGTCCGGGAGTGTCTTGACCGGGGTGTGAGCTATACCGTCCCGCTAAGGGTCCGACTCATACTGCACATCACTGACGAGGAAGACAAATCGGTTTACGCTCAGAGCATTGAGCAGGATGTCTTCTTCGGTAACATCCCCAGAATGACCGACCGCGGCACTTTTGTTATCAATGGAGCCGAGCGGATCATTGTGAGCCAGCTGCAGCGCTCCCCGGGCGTCTTTTTCGAAGAGAGCAAACATCCCAACGGCACCAGCATTTACCAGGCACGGATCATCCCCTTCCGGGGGTCGTGGGTGGACTTTACCACCGACATTTACGACTGCATGTACGCCATCATCGACCGGCGGCGCAAGTTTCCTGCCACGCTCCTGCTCCGCGCCATTGGCTACGCCACTGACGAGGATATTTTCCGGGCCTTCGGGTTGATCGAGGATGTGAAACTTGCCAAAATCACCCCCGCGAAGTTGGCAGGTCGCATTCTGGGCGCCGACGTGGTCAATACCGAGACCGGCGAAGTGGTGGCCGAAACGGGCCGGGAGCTGGTCAAGGAAGACCACGCTCTCCTGAAGGCGGCCGGGGTGCCCGTGATTGCGCTGCTGGGCAACAAGAAAGACCTCGAAGTTGAGATGATCCTCAACACGATCGCGAAAGACCCCACCAGCAATCAGGAAGAGGCTTTGGCCCGCTTCTATCGCGACCTCAGAGCGGGGGAGGCCCCCAGCATCGATGTCGCCCAGAAATTTGTGGAGCGCATGTTCTTCTCTCCCAAGAAATATGACCTGGGCCAGGTGGGACGCTACCGCATCAACAAGAAGTTTAACCTGCACGCGCCTATCGATTCGCCCGTGCTGTTGCGCGAGGATTTCATCGAGGCCCTGCGTTATCTCATCAGCATGCGCAAGGGCGAGCGTGGCTCCGATGATATCGATCATTTGGGCAATCGCCGGGTGCGCACGGTTGGCGAGCAGCTTTCCAACCAGTTTACCATCGCCCTGAGCCGCATGCAGCGCACGATTCGAGAGCGCATGAGCACCCGGGAGGCCGAAAGCCTCACACCCCAGGACCTGATCAATTCGCGCATCGTCACATCCGTGCTGAACGCATTCTATGGCACCAGCCAGCTCTCTCAGTTTATGGATCAGACCAATCCGCTCTCGGAGATCACCCACAAGCGCCGTATCTCCTCCCTGGGGCCCGGCGGCCTCACCCGCGAGCGGGCCGGCTTCGAGGTACGGGACGTGCACTATACCCACTACGGCCGGCTCTGCCCCATCGAGACCCCGGAAGGTCCCAACATAGGTCTGATCAGCTCGCTGGCCACCCATGCCGAAGTCAACAAACTGGGTTTCATCGAAACGCCCTACCGCCGCGTGGTCCGCTCCAATGGCAGCTATAAGATCACCGATGATGTGGAGTATCTGTCTGCCGATGATGAAGACCGCGTGCATATCGCCCAGGCGAATGAGCCCATCAAAGATGGCAAATTTGTCAACGATTTGGTGGTCACGCGCAAGGGCGACAGTTTTCCACTGGTGAAGCCCGAATTGGTCGATTATATGGATGTGGCGCCCAGCCAGATCGTGTCGGTGGCGGCGTCGCTGATTCCTTTCTTGGAACACGACGACGCCAACCGTGCTCTCATGGGGTCCAACATGCAGCGTCAGAGTGTGCCGCTGCTCAAACCGGAGCGGGCCATCGTCGGGACCGGCGTCGAACTGCAGGTTGCCCAGGATGCCCGGGCAGCGATCTATTCGGATGTGGACGGCGTGGTTGAGTCGGTGGAAGCCGACCAGATCGTCGTGCGCACCCGCGCCAAAAGCGATGATATACTGCTCAGGGACGAGGAAAATCTCGTCACCTATGCCCTTTACAAATTCCTGCGCACAAATCAGGACACCTGCGTGAATCAAAAGCCCCTGGTGAAGCCGGGCCAAAAAATAAAGAAGGGCACCCTGCTGGCGGATGGCTGTGCCACCAGCCAAGGGGAGCTTGCCTTGGGCCGGAACTTGGTGGTCGCCTTTATGCCTTGGCGGGGGTACAATTTTGAAGATGCCATCGTCATTAGTGAGCGCATGCTGAAGGAGGATTACCTCACCTCTATCCACATCAAGGTCGCCGAATTGGAGATGCGGGACACCAAGCGCGGCGTGGAAGAGCTCACCAACGAAATTCCCAACGTCAGCGAAGAGGCCACCAGAAATTTGGACGAAGACGGTGTTGTGCGGGTGGGAGCGGAAGTCAAGCCCGGCGACATTCTGGTGGGCAAGGTTACCCCCAAGGGGGAGACCGACCCCACGCCGGAGGAAAAACTCCTGCGGGCCATCTTTGGCGAAAAGGCCGGCGATGTAAAAGACACCTCCAAGCGGTGCGATTCCGGTATTCGCGGCACGGTCGTTAAGACCCAGCTTTTCGAGCGCAAGAGCGCCAGGAGCAGGGTGGAGGACAAGGAACAGATCGAGCAGCTCCAGTCGCAGGCCAAGCAGGCACGGATTGAGCTGCTGGAGAAACGCAACGCCCTTATCAAAAAGCAGATGCTGGGTCAGCTCTCGGGCGGCATCCGTGATCTGAGCAACAATCGTACGCTGATCAAGGCCAAGACCAAGCTCACGGAGTCCAAACTCGCCAATCTTGACTTCGACCGCCTCAGTCTCAAGTCTCCCTGGGTAGAATCCACCAAACCGTGGCATAAGATCGTCCAGATCCTGGAGGGGCACAGTGTGGTCCTGAAGGGCATTGAAGACGAACTGGAGCGCGACGTATTCAAAGTCCGCGTCGGCGATGAGCTGCAGCCCGGCGTCATCAAGCTTGCCAAGGTTTATCTGGCCAACAAGCGCAAGATTTCGGTAGGTGACAAGATGGCTGGGCGCCATGGCAACAAGGGTATTGTTTCGGTGATTGTTCCCGAGGAAGACATGCCCTTCACGGAAGATGGCACCCCGGTAGACATTGTCCTGAATCCCCTGGGTGTGCCCTCCCGTATGAATTTGGGACAGCTTTATGAGACCATGCTGGGGTGGGCCGGCAGCAAGCATGGCCGCCGGTACGCTTCGCCCGTCTTTGATGGCGCCCGCTTGGAGGATGTCCAGGCGGAGATGGCCTCCGCCGGCCTGCCCACTGACGGCAAAGTCTATTTGAGGGACGGCCGCACGGGTGAGCTCACGGAAAACCGAGTCACCGTCGGTGTGCTCTACATGATGAAGTTGAGTCATCAGGTTGATGACAAGATGCACGCCCGCTCAACCGGCCCCTACTCGCTCATCACCCAGCAGCCCCTGGGCGGCAAGGCCCAGTTCGGCGGCCAGCGCTTCGGCGAAATGGAGGTCTGGGCGCTGGAGGCCTACGGCGCTGCCTACACGCTCCAGGAGCTTTTGACCGTGAAGTCTGATGACGTGGAGGGCCGCTCGCGGCTGTACAACGCTCTGGTGAAGGGGGATAACACGCCTACTCCAGGGATCCCGGAATCGTTTAATGTGTTGCTGAAAGAGCTTCAGGGCCTGGGCCTGAACGTCACGTTGGAGTAAGGAGGAGATTCCCTTTGGTTTACATTAAGCCACCACAGTTCGTGTCCAAGCAGGACATCAAGTCCATTACGCTCAGTTTGATGAGCCCGGAAATGATCCTCAACCAGTCCTACGGTGAGGTCCTCAAGCCGGAAACCATCAACTACCGCTCCTACAAACCGGAGAAGGACGGGCTGTTCTGCGAGCGCATTTTCGGCCCCGTCAAGGATTGGGAATGCCATTGCGGTAAGTACAAGCGTATTCGCTATCGGGGCATCATCTGTGATCGCTGTGGCGTCGAAGTCACCCGCAAAAAGGTTCGCCGGGAGCGCATGGGCCATATCACCCTGGCCGTTCCGGTGGCCCACATCTGGTATCTAAAATCAATTCCCAGCAAGCTCAGCTACCTGCTGGGCTACTCCACCAAGGAGCTGGAGCAGATTATCTACTACGAGAAGTATGCGGTCATGCATCCTGGCCTGTCCGGCAAGGAAAAGGGCAACCTGGTGGATGAACAGGAGTCCTTTGAACTGGAGATGGAATTCGGTCCCGACACCGTTTCTGAGGAGGAACGTGAGGCTGGTAACTATTTCCGTGGCACCATGGGGGGTGAAGCCTTACGTGATATGCTGCGCAATCTTGACATTCCAGAGGCCGTTGACCGGCTCACCAAGGTGGCCAACGAGTCGCGCTCAGTCCAGAAAGCCGAGGATGCCCTCAAGCGCCTGCGGGTGCTCAAGATGTTTGATACGCGCCACGGGGAGCGCAAAGTGGTCAACAAGCCCGACTGGATGATCCTCACCGTCCTGCCCGTCATTCCCCCCGATCTGCGGCCTCTGGTGCCGCTGGAGGGGGGCCGCTTCGCCGCCTCAGACCTGAACGACCTCTACCGCCGAATCATCATCCGGAACAACCGCCTGAAGCAGCTGCTTGAAATCAAGGCGCCCGATGTCATTCTTCGCAATGAGAAGCGCATGCTCCAGGAAGCGGTGGACAGTCTCTTCGATAACGCCCGCCGCGGCACGGCCGTGCGCAGTGGCACCCGGCGTCCACTCAAGTCTATGAGCGACATGCTACGCGGCAAGCAGGGGCGCTTCCGACAGAATCTGTTGGGCAAGCGGGTGGACTATTCCGGACGTTCGGTCATCGTGGTGGGGCCCGAGCTGCAGCTGCATCAGTGCGGCCTGCCCAAGGAGATGGCCATGGAGCTGTTCCGGCCGTCTATTATCAGGGAGCTCATCGTCAGGGGCTACGCCAAGACGCCCCGTAGCGCGAAAATCATGGTGGAACAGAAATTCCCCGAGGTTGTCAAGGTGCTCGAGTACGTGGTCCGGGATCACCCGGTGCTGCTCAACCGCGCCCCCACCCTCCATCGCCTGGGCATCCAGGCCTTCCAGCCCGTGCTGGTTGAAGGTCGCGCCATCAAACTCCATCCGCTGGTCTGCACAGCATTTAACGCTGACTTTGACGGCGACCAGATGGCGGTGCATGTACCCCTCTCGGCAGAGGCGCAGACGGAGGCGTGGGTGCTGATGCTTTCCAGTCATAACATTCTCCATCCCGCCCACGGCCAGCCCATTGCCATCCCTTCCCAGGACATGGTATTGGGCTACTATTATCTCACCCGCAGCCGGCAGGGCGCGCAAGGCGAAGGCATGGACTTCTTCTCCTTTGATGAAGCCCGTCTGGCATGGGAAAACGGCCAGGTTGGGCTCCACGCCATCGTGAATTTCCGTCTCAACGGCGAATGGCACCGGGACACCACGGTGGGGCGCATCATCTTCAACGCCGTGATCCCCGAAGAGATGGGCTATTTCGACCAGATGATCACCAAGAAGAGTCTTGAAGAGCTGGTCGGCAGGACATTCCAGGCGCTGGGCAATTTTAAGACCGTGATTTTCCTGGACAACCTTAAGGACCTGGGCTTTGAGTTTGCTACCCGCAGCGGCGCCTCCATCGCCATCTCCGATGTACTGATCCCCAGCGAAAAGCACGATATCTTGGAGGAGGCCGACAAGCAGGTCGCCGAGGTCCAGGGCAAGTACGACCGCCAGATTCTCACGGAGGGTGAGCGTTACAATAAGATCATCGACATCTGGACCCATGCCTCCAACGCGGTGGCCGGCAGCATGATGAAGCGCCTGGAAGAAGACCAGCAGGGCTTTAATCCAGTCTACATGATGGCCGATTCGGGGGCCCGGGGCAGTCAGGACCAGATCAAGCAGCTGGCTGGCATGCGCGGACTCATGGCCAAGCCTCAGAAGAGCCTGGCAGGCACCAAGGATGAGATCATTGAGAACCCCATCAAGTCCAATTTCAAGGAGGGGCTGTCGGTGCTGGAATATTTCATTTCCACCCACGGTGCCCGCAAAGGATTGGCGGACACGGCCCTGAAAACCGCCGACGCCGGATATCTTACCCGCCGGTTGGTGGATGTGGCCCAGGATGTGGTCGTCACCGTGCCCGATTGTGGCACCATTCAAGGGCTTACCAGCACTGACCTGAAGGATGGCGAGGAGATCGTGGAGCCCCTGGAGGACCGCATCGCCGGACGGGTCATTTTGGAGGATGTCGTCCATCCCGACACTGGCGAAGTGCTGGCCAAGGCCAGCACCCTGGTGGACCGCGACCTGGGCAAACTCATCTCCGACGCCGGTGTGGAAGAGGTCCGGATTCGCTCAGTGCTCACTTGTGAGACCGAATATGGACTGTGCCAGATGTGCTACGGTACTAACCTGGCCACCGGCCGGGTCGTCACCATTGGCGACGCCGTCGGTATTATCGCCGCCCAGTCCATTGGTGAACCTGGAACGCAGTTGACCCTGCGCACTTTCCACATCGGTGGAACCGCCGCTCGCATCATCGAGCAGACGGAGATGTACACGAAGAAGGCGGGTAAGGTGCGCTATTCCGAAAACTTCGACTATGCCGAAGTTGAAGAGGATAACAAGGTGTCCCGGGTGGCACTGGTCCGCAATGGCAAGCTCGAGATCGTTGATGACAACAATCGTATCCTGTCAACATTTAACGTTCCCTACGGTGCGAAGGTAACCGTCAACGATAACCAGGCGGTCACGGTGGGGGACACTCTTTTCGCCTGGGACCCGTACACGGACGTTATTCTCGCCCGCCGCAGCGGCAAAGTCCGCTTCGTGGACATGTTTGACGGCGATACGTATGTCGAGGAGGCGGTTGAGGGCGGCAAGAAGATGATGGTTATCGTGGAATCCAAGAACCGCAATCTCAGCCCGCACATCGAGATTACCGACAAGAAGGGTGAGATCATCACCGGCGGTGGATCGGTGCTTCCGGTCAAGTCCTCACTTGTGGTGAAGGACGGCGAAAATGTTGATGCGGGCCAGATTCTGGTGAAGATTTCCCGGGAGATTGGCAAGACCAGGGACATCACCGGCGGGCTGCCCCGTGTGGCGGAGCTGTTCGAGGCTCGCCAGCCATCCAATCCTGCCGTGGTCACCGAAATCGACGGTCAGGTGAGCTTCGGCAAGACCCGTCGCGGCATCCGTGAAATCTTGGTGGAGAGCCCCGACAAAACCAAGATGAAATACAACATCCCCTATGGCAAGCACGTCATTGTCCACGAGGGCGACTTCGTCACGGCAGGTGATAGGTTATGTGACGGATCGGTAGCCCCGCAGGATATCCTGCAAATCAGGGGGCCTGCCAAGGTGCAGGAGTACCTGGTCAATAAGATCCAGGAGGTCTACCGCCTGCAGGGTGTCAGGATCAACGACAAGCACATTGAGGTGATCGCTCGCCAGATGATGCAGAAAGTGCGCATCAATGATCCTGGCGATACGGGCGTCCTTAGGGGTGACCGGCTCAACCGCTTCGCCATCAAAAAGATTAATCGCGATCTGAAAACGCAGGTGGTCATCAGCGACGTCGGTGACTCCGAGCTGGAAGCGGGCCGTTGCTATCCGAAGGCCGAAGTAGTTGCACTGAACAAGGTGCTTAAGGCCGATGACAAGGCGCCCACCAAGAGCCGCGCCGCCAAGCCGGCAACGTTTCAACCGTTGCTGCTGGGCATCACCCGCGCGTCGCTGAATACGGAGAGCTTCATATCGGCCGCCTCGTTCCAGGAAACCACCCGCGTGCTCACCGATGCGGCCGTGGCGGGCAAGACCGATTACCTGCGGGGGCTCAAGGAGAATATCGTCATGGGCCGACTGATTCCAGCGGGTACCGGCCTGGTCCATTACCGCAATCTGATCGTCACCAACCCCGACCCCGAGCCGGAACCCGTTCTGGAAGAAGAGGCTGCCACCGCAGAATCGACAGCCGTTGATGCCTAGCGCAGCAGCGCTTTAGCCTCGGGAAATATGCCGGAATATCCGCCTCAAGGTCGTTGACATACTCGCTCTCAGCGCCCTAAATTGCGCAGCTGCATTCTTATTTAACTTTTGGAGCTTGAGTGCCGACGACAAATCAACTCGTTCGTAAGGGACGTGTACGCGAGCGCAAGCGCAAAGCCACACCGGCTTTGCAGGGCAACCCCCAAAAACGGGGGGTCTGCACACGGGTCTATACCACGACGCCCAAAAAGCCCAACTCCGCACTGCGGAAGGTGGCCCGGGTGCGTTTGACCAATTCCCAGGAGGTCTCTGCTTACATTCCTGGCGAGGGCCACAATCTCCAGGAGCACTCCATCGTCCTCATTGAAGGCGGCCGGGTAAAGGATCTGCCCGGTGTCCGCTACCACATCATTCGTGGTGTTCTGGACACCGCGGGCGTAGAGGACCGTACGACCAGCCGCTCAAGGTACGGTACCAAAAAGCCCAGGCGCTAGACATGGCTCGCCGCCGCCGACCCGAACATAGAGAACCGACCCCCGACCCTGTCTATAATGATGTGATCATCGCCAGGTTTATCAATAACCTGATGAAACGGGGCAAGAAATCGGTGGCCGAATCCATCTTCTATGGGGCGATAGACAAGATTAAGAAACAGGCCAAGACCGACGGCGTAGAAATTTTCAAGAAGGCACTGGAAAACGTGGGGCCCCTGCTCGAAGTCAAATCCAAGCGCGTGGGCGGCTCTACCTATCAGGTGCCCATGGAGGTCCGGCCCCGCAGGAGGCAGGCGCTGGGTATGCGTTGGCTGATTTCCTATGCCCGTCAGCGCAAGGCCAAAACCATGGCAGACCGCCTGGCTGCCGAACTCATCGCAGCTGCCAACAAAGAAGGCGGGGCGGTGAAAAAACGGGAAGATTCCCACCGCATGGCTGAAGCCAACAAGGCCTTCGCCCACTTCAGATAAGCCGCCAGCAAAACTATTCGAAGATATTATGGAAAAGGTCGCACTTAAGCATGTCCGCAACATCGGCATCATGGCCCACATTGATGCCGGGAAGACCACCACCACCGAGCGCATCCTCTATTATACCGGCAAGGTGCACCGTATGGGAGAGGTCCACGATGGCGCCGCGACGATGGACTGGATGGAGCAGGAAAAGGAACGCGGCATCACCATCACCTCTGCCGCCACTACCTGCTTCTGGAACGGCCATCGCATCAATATCATCGACACCCCCGGACATGTGGATTTCACCGTGGAAGTGGAGCGCTCCCTGCGGGTGCTGGACGGCGCCGTGGCCCTGTTTGACTCGGTAGGGGGCGTGGAACCCCAGTCGGAAACGGTCTGGCGGCAGGCCGACAAGTACAATGTCCCCCGCATCGCCTTCGTAAACAAGATGGACCGCACCGGCTCCGATTTCTACAACGTTTTGGACATGATCAAGAAGCGGCTGGGGGCCAATCCGGTTCCCATCGTGCTGCCCATCGGTAGCGGCGATTTGTTTAACGGTCTCATAGATTTGATTAACATGCAGGCTATCCTCTATATTGACGAGTACGGCCGTCACTTCGAGTACCACGATATCCCCACCGACATGCTGCCCGACGCCGACAAATGGCGCTTGCACCTGTTGGAGGAGATCGCCAGTTACGATGAGCATTTGATGGAGAAGTATCTCTCCGGCGAACCCCTCACGGGTGACGAGATCAAACTGGCTATCCGCAAAGCCTGTATTGACGGCAGCATGGTGCCCACGCTCTGCGGCGCCGCCTTCAAAAATAAGGGCATCCAGAGACTCCTGGACGCCGTGGTGGACTACCTGCCATCCCCCATTGACGTGGGTGCGGTCATGGGGTATGATCTTGAAACCAACGAGCCCACTGAGCGGCAACCCAACGACGATGCCCCATTCTGCGCTTTGGCGTTCAAGATCATGACCGATCCGTACGTGGGACGACTCACCTTCTTCCGGGTTTATTCGGGCCAGGTCAAGACCGGCGACAAGATCCTGAATGCCAACACGGGCCAACGCGAGCGGGTTGGGAGACTGATGCTGCTCCACGCTGCCAAACGCGAAGAACGCCACATGGTGACCACCGGCGAGATTGCGGCCATGGTGGGCCTCAAGAAAACCCGCACCGGCGATACCCTTACCGATATTAAACACGCCATTGTGCTCGAAAAGATGGATTTCCCCGATCCCGTCATGCGGGTGGCGGTGGAACCGGCCTCCAAGGCCGATAGCGAAGCCATGGCCGCAGGGCTCGCCAAGTTGGCCGAGGAGGATCCCACCTTCCAGATCCACATCGATGAAGAAACCAGTCAGACCATCATTGCCGGTATGGGTGAGCTGCATCTAGAAATCATTATCGATCGCCTTAAGCGGGAGTTTAACGTGCATGCCAATATCGGCGCACCGCAGGTCGCTTACAAGGAAAGCATCACCTCCGAGTCGGAGGCCGAGGGCAAGTTTGTGCGCCAGAGTGGTGGGCACGGGCAGTATGGTCACTGCCGGATCAGGATTAGGCCCGCAGAGGCCGGCAAGGGCTATCAGTTCATTGACAAGATCAAGGGCGGGGCGATTCCCCAGGAATTTATTCCGGCGGTGAACAAGGGTATTCAGGAAGCCCTCAAGAACGGTGTTCTGGCTGGCTACCCGATGGAAGATATCGTTGTGGAACTGTACGACGGCTCCTATCACGATGTGGATTCATCGGAAATGGCCTTCAAGATCGCCGGCTCCATGGCCGTCCAGGAAGCGATACGGAAGGCTGACCCGGTGCTGCTGGAACCCTGCATGGCTCTCGACGTGGTGGTCATGGACGATTATTTGGGCGATGTGATGGGGGACGTAACCAGCCGCCGGGGTCGCATCAGGGGGATGGAAAAGCGCAAGCAGGCCCAGGTGGTGCAGGCAGAAGTGCCGTTGTCGGAAATGTTCGGCTACGCCACCGACCTGCGCTCGTTGACCCAGGGGCGGGCAGCATTCACCATGCAGTTTTCACGTTACCTGCCCGTTCCCGCCAGTGTGCGAGACCGCATCATTGAGCGTGTTCATGGCAAGGTGGCAACCTAACCTTTAGGAAGATAGGCAGCGCCAGATGTCGAAGGAGAAATATGTCCGCACGAAGCCGCATGTGAACGTTGGTACCATCGGCCACGTGGATCACGGCAAGACCATGCTCACCGCCGCCATCACCCACGTGCTGAGCCAGCGGGGCCTGGCCACGGCCATGACCTTTGACGAGATCGACAACGCGCCGGAGGAGCGCGCCCGGGGGATCACCATTCAGACGGCCCACGTGGAGTACGAGACGGAGAGCCGCCACTACGCCCATGTGGACTGCCCCGGCCACGCGGACTATATCAAGAACATGATCACCGGCGCGGCCCAGATGGACGGCGCCATCCTGGTGGTGAGCGCCGCCGACGGCCCCATGCCCCAGACCCGCGAGCACGTGCTGCTGGCCCACCAGGTGAACGTGCCCTACATGGTGGTGTTTCTCAACAAGGTGGACCAGGTGGATGACGAGGAGTTGCTGGAGTTGGTGGAGGTGGAACTGCGCGACTTGCTGAACCAGTACGAGTATCCCGGCGACGAGGTCCCCATTATCCGCGGCTCGGCGCTGAAGGCCCTCAACAGCGACGGCACCGGTCCCGACGCCGAACCGGTGGTGCAGTTGCTCAACGCCATTGACGAGTACATCCCGGTGCCCAAGCGCGCCATCGACCGCCCCTTCCTGATGCCGGTGGAGGACGTGTTCTCCATTACCGGTCGCGGCACGGTGGGTACCGGCCGCATCGAGCAGGGGCTGATCAAGGTGGGCGAAGAGGTGGAGATTTTGGGCCTGGGTGCCCACGAGAAGACGGTGGTCACCGGGGTGGAGATGTTCCGCAAGTTGCTCGATGAGGGCGAGGCGGGGGACAATGTGGGTCTGCTGCTGCGGGGCATCGACAAGGAGTTTTTGCGCCGCGGGATGGTGGTGGCCAAGCCCGGCTCCATCACGCCCCACACCCAGTTCAAGGCCGAGGTGTACGTGCTCAAGAAGGAAGAGGGTGGCCGCCACACACCCTTTTTCGACGGCTACCGGCCCCAGTTTTACTTCCGCACCACCGATGTGACCGGTACGGTGCGCCTGCCCCAGGGGGTGGAGATGGTGATGCCCGGCGACAACATCAACATGGATGTGGAGCTGCACACCCCCATCGCCATGGACAAGGAACTGCGCTTCGCCATCCGCGAAGGGGGCCACACCGTGGGCGCCGGCGTCGTGACGAAGGTGATCAGCTAGGCCGCTGGGGGGCGGATTCAGCCATGTCGGGACAGAAAATACGCATCAGCATGAAGGCCTATGATCACGTCTTGCTGGACAAGTCCACGGAGAAAATCGTCCGCACGGCCAAGAATACGGGTGCGCTCGTCTCCGGCCCCATCCCCCTGCCTACCCAGCGCACGATCATCACGGTGAATCGCTCGCCGCATGTCGACAAAAAATCACGGGAGCAGTTTCAGACCAAAATCCACAAGCGGATCATTGACATTCACAACTCCACCTCCAAAACCGTGGACGCCCTCATGAAGCTGGACCTGCCGGCGGGCGTGGATATCGAGATTCGGGCCTGAGCATGCCAGCCCTCATCGGCGTCAAACTGGGTATGACCCGCATATTCGATGCGGCCGGTCGCGATGTGCCGGTCACGATATTGCAGGCCGGCCCCTGTACGGTCTGTCAGGTGAAAACCTTGGAAAATGACGGCTACCAGGCGGTGCAGCTGGCCTACGGCGAGCGCAAAGAGCACAACACGACCAAGGCCCTCCGCGGCCACTTTAGCAAGGCCGGCATCAGCTCCGCACGGGTCGTGCAAGAATTCCGTACCGAGGAGGATTTCCAACTGGGCGACCAGCTTACGGTGGATATCTTCGGTGAGGGCGACCGCGTAAAAGTGGTGGGCACCTCCAAGGGCAAGGGCTTCACCGGCCGCATGAAACGCTATGGATTCCACGGCGGCCGCGCCTCCCACGGCAAGAAAGACCAGCTGCGAGCGGGCGGATCCATCGGTGCCAGCAGCGATCCGTCAAGGGTCTGGCCGGGACTGAAAATGGCCGGTCGCAGTGGCAACAGCCGCAGCACCGCCCCCAACGTGGAGGTGGTGAAAGTGCTGCCGGAGGCTAACCAGATTTTTGTGCGCGGGCCTGTGCCGGGCCCCCGCAACGGCACCATTACGATTTCGAAGCCAGCATGAAGCTCAACATTCGCACACTCACCGGCGAGGACACCGGCAAGCAGGTTGAGCTGCACAAACAGGTCTTTGGCATCGAACCGCACAGGGATGCCGTTTTTCTCACCGTCAAGGCCGAACTGGCCAACTATCGGCAAGGCAGCGCTTCCACCAAGAACCGCGGCGAGGTGCAGGGCAGCGGCATCAAGCTCTGGCGCCAGAAGGGTACCGGCCGCGCCCGGGTCGGCGACAACCGCTCACCCATTCGGCGGGGAGGCGGTGCCGCCTTCGGCCCCAAGCCCCGCGACTATTCCATGAAGGTCAACCGCAAGGTCCGCAGCCTGGCCCGCAAGTCGATGCTGTCAGCCATGCAGGCCAACGATCGTATTATTGTCGTGGATAAGCTGGCCCTGGACAGTCCCAAGACCCAGCCGGTGGTGGCGGCGTTGGGCGCCCTGGGCCTCACCGGGAAGCGCGTTCTCGTGCTGGCGGGCGAACCCACCCGCGAATTATGGCTGGCCACCAGAAATATACCCGGCGTGAGGACCAAGGTAGCCGGCGAGGTCTCCACCTACGACGTCTGGTCCGCTGACTACCTGGTCATCGATCAGGCCGGCGTCAAAAGCCTGAATTCCGCCCTCGGGAAGTGACGTGTCCATAAAAAACCATATTATCCTTCGTCCGCTGGTCACCGAGAAAATGAGCCGCCTGGAGGCCCAGCGCCAATACGCCTTCGAGGTGCATCCACAGGCCAACAAACACGAGATCAAGCTCGCGGTTGAGAAGCAGTTTGACGTCCGGGTGCAAAAGGTTGCCACCCAAAACCGGAAGGGCAAGGCCAAGGGCCTGACCATCAGGAGCGGGGGGCACGCTCTCCGCACCCGGGGGCGCCGCGCCCACTGGAAGCGGGCCATCGTCACCATCGCCGAAGGTCAGAAAATCGATTTCTTTGGCGCTGAGGGAGCCGGTTAACCGTGCCCGTAAGGAACCTCAAGCCTACCACCCCTGGCCGTCGTTTCATGTCGGTCTCCACGTTCGAAGAGCTCACCACCGATGTGCCTGAAAAGTCACTCACCCAGCCGCTACGCAGAACAGGCGGGCGCAACAATAACGGCCGCATTACGGCCCGGCACCACGGTGGCGGTCACAAGCGGCGTTACCGCATCATCGATTTCAAGCGCAACAAGCTGGACATCGAGGGCACCGTTCGTACGATTGAGTACGATCCCAACCGCAGCTGCCGCATCGCCCTGGTGCTGTATGCCGACGGTGAGCGGCGCTACATCCTGGCCCCCGGCGGCATCAAGGTAGAGGACAAGATTATCGCCTCCCATTCGAAGGTCCCCCTGCGGCCCGGCAACGCCATGCCCCTGGCAGAAATCCCGGCCGGCATTATGGTCCACAACGTGGAGCTGAAGCCCGGCAAGGGCGGCCAGCTGGCTCGGAGTGCAGGCACCGCCGCCCGCATCATGGCCAAGGAAGGCAACCTGGTGACGCTCAAACTCCCGTCCGGCGAGCTCAGATTGGTGCCTGCTGCCTGCGCCGCCACCGTGGGCGAAGTGGGTAACAAGAGCCACGAGACCATCAATCTAGGCAAGGCGGGCCGCTCCCGGTGGCTGGGACGCCGTCCCAAGGTACGTGGCGTCGCCATGAACCCTGTGGACCACCCCATGGGTGGTGGCGAGGGCAAATCCTCCGGTGGACGGCATCCCGTTTCACCTACCGGCATCCCGGCCAAGGGCTACCGGACCCGGAGGAAGAAGAATCCGTCGGACCGCTACATCGTGAAGCGCAGGAGCTAGCCGTATGCCCCGCTCGGTGAAAAAAGGCCCCTATGTGGAAGCGAAACTGGTGCACAAGGTTGAACTGATGAATAAGTCGGGCAAGAAGAAGGTCATCAAGACCTGGTCCCGGCGCTCCACCATCACACCCGACTTTGTGGGCCACACCTTCGCCGTCCACAATGGCAACAAGTTCATCCCGGTGTTCGTCTCGGAGAACATGGTGGGCCACAAGCTGGGCGAGTTTTCCCCCACCCGCATCTTCCGCGGGCATGCGGACAAGCGTAAGGTGAAGTAGCGATGGAAGGCGTGGCCAGAGCGCGGTTTCTGAAGCAGTCGGCCAGCAAGGTCAATCGATCCCTGCAGCTGGTGCGGGGCCGCGACGTGAATGATGCCCTCAGCGTGCTGCACTTTTTGCCCACCAAGGCATCGGAGTTCATTGAAAAGGCCCTGCATGCTGCCATCGCCAACGTCATGAATGCTGCCGAAGCCAAGGAGGTGGACGTGGACAACCTTTACATTAAGACCGCTGTGGTGGATCAAGGGCCGTCGTTAAAGCGCTGGCGTGCGCGCGCCATGGGCCGCGCCAACCGGATCATCAAGCGAACCAGCCACCTCACGGTGATTGTGGCCGAAAAAAATTCAGCATGAGCGCGGCAAGCTAGCACATGGGCCAGAAAACCAATCCCATCGGATTCCGCCTGGGCATCAACAAGCCGTGGCTCTCCACCTGGTTCGACGAGCACCATTTTGCCGAGAAACTGGCCCAGGACATCATTCTGCGCCGCTACATCCACCATCGGCTGAGCAACGCTGGTGTCTCCAGGGTAGAGATCAGCCGTACGGCCAAAAAGGTCACCGTCACCGTGCATACCAGCCGGCCCGGGATCGTTATCGGCCGGGGCGGGGAGGAAGTCGAGCGGCTCAGGAGTGAGATTCACAAACTGGTGGACCAGGAAGTGCAGCTCAACGTAAGCGAAGTGAAGCGCCCCGAGCTGGACGCCCGACTGGTGGGGGAGAGCATTGCCCAGCAGCTGCTCAAGAAAATCTCCTTTCGCCGGGCGGCAAAAAAGTCGATCCAGTCCACCATTCGCATGGGTGCCGAAGGCATCCGCATCTGCCTCTCCGGCCGGCTCGGCGGCTCCGAAATGAGCCGCACCGAGACTTTCCGGGAAGGACGCGTCCCCCTCCACACCCTGCGGGCCGACATTGACTACGCCATGGTGGAGGCCAAAACCACCTACGGCGTCATCGGGGTGAAGGTCTGGATATGCAACGGAGAGGTGGCCGCCAAGGGCGCCGGAAAAAATTAGCCCATGCTGGCGCCAAAAAAAGTAAAGTATCGCAAACCCCATCGCGGCAACCGTCGTGGCATGGCCGCCCGGGGCAACGCAGTTGCCTTCGGCACTTACGGGCTGAAGGCTTTGGAAAATGGCTGGATCACGAGTCGGCAGATTGAGGCGGGTCGGGTGGCGATCATCCGGCAGATCCGCAAGTTCGGCCGCCTGTGGATTCGTATTTTCCCCGATAAGGCCATTACCCAGAAGCCGGCCGAGACCCGCATGGGTAAGGGCAAGGGCGCGCCCGAGTATTGGGTCTGTGTCGTGAAACCGGGCCGCATTCTTTTTGAAGTCGAGGGCGTCGACGAGGAACTGGCCGCCGAAGCCTTCCGGCTGTGCTCCCACAAGTTGCCCATCAAAACCAAAATGGTGAGCCGCCGGGAAGCGCAGGCATGATGCACGAAGATATGCTGGCCCTGTCTCCTGACGACCTGCGCGCACAGTTGCAGGAAAAACACATCGACCTGACCAATCTGCGCTTCAAGAAGGCCCTGCAGCAGTTGGAAGACCCCCTTGCAATACGCCGGACCAGGCGGGATATCGCGCGCATCAACACGCTGCTCCGCGAGTACGATCTGGGGCGCAGGAAACCGGTCGCGGAGTAACCATGTCAACGGCTAAACTCCCCCGCAGAAGACTCACCGGCTCGGTGGTCAGCACCAAAATGGACAAGACTGCCGTGGTCCGGGTAACGCGCCGGTTTGCCCATCCGGTGTACAAAAAATACGTCACCCGGTCAAAAAAATATTATGCCCACGATGGGGGCGGAATCTGCCATGTGGGGGACGAGGTGATCCTGGAAGCCACGCGTCCCATGAGCAGGCTCAAACGCTGGCGCATCGTCTCCGTTTCCCGGCCGGCCTCTGAACCGGGGGTCGAGGCATGATCCAGCAGGAATCCCGGCTCAGCGTAGCTGACAATACCGGCGCTAAAGAGGTGCTCTGTATCCGCGTGTTGGGGGGCTCTAAGCGGCGCTATGCCAGCCTGGGGGACGTCATCGTGGTAACGGTGAAATCGGCCATTCCTGGTGGCATGATCAAGAAAGGTGAGATCTCCAAGGCCGTCGTGGTACGCACCAAAAAGGAGGTGCGCCGCGCCGATGGCTCCTACATCCGGTTCGACGAGAATGCAGCCGTCCTGCTGAGCCAGGCTATGGAGCCGCTGGGCACCCGCGTTTTCGGCCCTGTGGCCCGGGAGCTGCGCGATAAGCGCTATATGAAAATTATTTCCCTCGCCCCGGAGGTGATCTGAGCATGAAGATCAAGAGCGGCGACATGGTCAAGGTTATCTCGGGCAACTACCGCGGCAAAAGCGGCAAGGTGCTGCGGATGCTGGTCAAGCGAAATCGGGCCATCGTAGAGGGCATCAACCTCGCCAAACGCCATACGCGTCCGTCGCAGAAAAATCCGCAGGGGGGCATCATCGAGCGTGAGGCCTCCATTCACGTCTCCAATCTAATGCTGGTGGTGAACAATACCCCCACGCGGGTGGGTTACACCCGGCTGGAGGATGGCAAGAAGGTCCGCTTCGCCAAGAAACTGGGTGAAACCATCAACGATTAGGATGGCGGGGATGGCCAAAGCAAAACCCAAAAGCAATCAGAACGGCTACGTGCCGCGATTGAAGCGGCGCTTCTTTGAGGAAGTTTCGCCCGAACTGGTCAAGAGCGTTGGCTACCGCAACGTCTTGCAGGTCCCGAGACTTGAGAAAATCGTCCTCAACATGGGGTTGGGCGATGCCAAAGAAGACAAGAATATGTTGAAGAGCGCCCGGCAGGATTTGACCACCATCAGTGGGCAACGGGCGGTGATCACTTTCGCCAAGAAGCCGATTTCCAACTTCAAGATTAGAACCGGCGACCCTGTGGGGACCAGGGTGACGCTACGCGGGAACCGCATGTACGACTTCCTGGACCGGCTGCTATCCCTCGCCGTGCCCCGCATTCGGGACTTTCGGGGCCTCTCCTACCGCTCCTTTGACGGACGGGGCAATTACAGTTTCGGCGTGCTGGAGCAGATCATCTTCCCTGAGATCGACTATGACAAGATTGACCGCATCCGGGGCCTGGATATTACCCTGGTCACCTCCGCCGCCACCGATGACGAAGCCTACCAGCTGCTGAGCCGTCTGGGCTTTCCGTTCCGTGCCCGGCCGGTGACGGAGTCAGAAGCCGTGGAGGCCTGATGGCACGCAAAGGGCTCGTCGTCAAGTCCAAGAAAAAGCCCAAGTTTTCCACTCGGGCCTACCACCGCTGCGGCAATTGCGGCCGCCGGCGCAGCTACTTGCGCAAGTTCGGCCTGTGCCGCATCTGTTTCCGTGAAATGGCCTTGCAGGGTGTTATTCCCGGCATCACCAAGGCTAGTTGGTAAAGGGCGCCTATGTCCATGTCCGATCCCATTGCTGATCTTCTCACCCGCATACGCAACGCCCATATGGCGGGCAAGCGCTGGGCCGACGTGCCGGCGTCCAACCTGAAGAAGCGTATCTGCATCATCTTGAGGGAGAACCACTTCATTCGGGATTTCATTCTTGTGACCGATGGCAAACAGGGCATGCTGCGCGTGTTTCTCAGCTACGACCATAGTGGCACTCCGGTGATTGAAGGGATTTCCCGGATCAGTCGGCCGGGCTGCCGGGTCTACGTGGATGCAAGACACCTGCCGCGCGTGCGCGCTGGTCTGGGCATCGCCATCCTCACCACTTCCAAGGGTGTTATTTCCGACAAGGTCGCCAGGCGGAAAAACGTGGGCGGCGAAATTCTCTGTCATGTGTGGTAACGGTCCATGTCACGTATAGGCAAACAACCCATACCGCTGCCTGACGGCGTAAAAGTGGAGCTTGCTGGCAGGGAGGTAACCGTAAACGGTCCCAAAGGCCAGTTGAGCTACACTTACGAGCAGGGTGTTGCCGTGGCGCAGGACAACGGCCGGCTGGTGGTTACCCGGGCGTCGGATCAGAAGCATCATCGCGCGCTCCACGGATTGACCCGGGCACTACTGGCCAACATGGTCCACGGCGTCCACGAGGGCTTCTCCAAGCAGCTGGAGCTGGTTGGCATCGGCTATACCGTGGACCAGAAAGGCCCCAACATTTTGCTCCACTTAGGCTTCTCCCATCCCATCTATTTCCAGGCGCCGGCCGGCATCCAACTGGAGGTTGCAGGCAAGAAAACGGCGGTGGTGATCAAGGGCATCGATAAGCAGCTGGTGGGGCAGGTCGCCGCAAAAATTAGATCGCTGCGCAAACCTGAGCCCTACAAGGGTAAGGGCATTCGCTATTTGGGTGAGTACGTGCAGCGCAAGGCGGGCAAGACGGTGGCTGCCAAGGTACAGGCCTGATGCTCGCCTCCCAGCGCAAGCTACGGGATCAGCGCCGGCGCCGGCGGCTACGGGTGAAAGGCAAAATCGATCGCTTTTCCGGCAAACCCAGGATCGTGGTGACCCGCTCGAACAAGCACATTACAGCGCAGCTGGTTGACGATTTGGCAGGCCACACGCTGGTATCGGCTAGCACCATCGAGAAGGCCCTTGCCGATGAGCTTAAGGAGGCCAAGAGCAAGGTTGAGATGGCCCACAAGATTGGTCTGGCACTGGGCCAGCGGGCGAAGAAAAAAAAGATCAGCCAGGTTGTTTTTGACCGTGGTCCCTATCTGTACCATGGCAGGATCAAGGCTGTCGCTGAGGGGGCCCGCGAAAGTGGATTGGAATTCTAGGAAGGCTGCTTCATGGCATTGAATCCCGCTGAACTGGATCTGAAGGAAGAGACCCTGATCCGCATCAACCGGGTGGCCAAAGTGGTCACCGGTGGGCGGCGCTTCGGCTTTAACGCCATTGTGACGGTGGGCGATGGAAAGGGTCACGTCGGCATCGGCTTTGGCAAGGCCCGGGAAGTGGCCTCTGCCATTGCCAAGGCCCGGGAGGTGGCCAAAAATAGCCTCTTTAGGGTGCCCGTCATCAACGGCACCCTGCCACACGCCTACACGGCCAAGTTCGGCGCCAGTGTGGTGCTGCTCAAGCCGGCAGCCCCGGGCACCGGCCTCATTGCCAGCGCACCCGTACGCGCCGTCCTGGAGCAGGCCGGCTACACCGATGTGCTCACCAAGTGCACCGGCTCCACCAACACCCTCAATGTGGTGCGCGCCACCGAGCGGGCTCTCAAGGCGGTCAAGGACCCCTTTGAACTGGCCCGCCGGCGGGGCATCACCGTCAAGGAGCTGTTCGCCTGATGGCCGCTAAAAAACAGGCCAGCATCAGCATCACGCAGATCAAAAGCGGCATCGGCTATCCCCGGCGCACCAAGGCCACCCTGCGGGCTCTGGGCATACGCCGGATGCACCAGACGGTGATCAAGCCCGACAACCCTGCGGTCCGGGGCATGGTCAACAAGCTCCGGCACCTGGTCAAGGTGGAGCCCGCGTGAGTCCGCTGATCGATTTGAAGCCGGCTAGGGGCGCAACGCGCACGCGCAAGCGGCGTGGCAGGGGCCCGGGCTCCGGTCTGGGCAAAACCGCTGGCCGCGGCCACAAGGGCTGGCACTCGCGGTCCGGCTCAAAACACCCCGCCTGGTACGAGGGCGGCCAGATGCCCCTCCAGCGCCGACTCCCTAAGCGCGGATTCTCCAATGCCCGCTTCCAGGAACGGCACCAAATTGTCAATCTGGTCACCATTGCCGGACTCAAGCTGGCCAAGGTGAACCCCACCGTGCTTCAGGAGCGGGGGGTCATCAAGCACGCGCATGTACCGGTCAAGGTGCTGGGTAACGGTGAACTCTCCGGCGTCGTGGAGGTGGCGGCCCACGGGTTCAGCGCTTCGGCAAAGGAGAAAGTGGAACAGTCGGGCGGGAAAGTGGTATTACTGCCGGTGAAGGCCGCAGCCTCATGATTGAAAAATTTAAGAACACCTTCAAGATCCCCGAGCTCCGCCGGCGCATCCTGTTCTCGTTGACCCTGCTGTTCATCTACCGAGTCGGCGCCCATGTGCCGGTCCCGGGCATCGACAGCGTGGCCCTGAAGGCTGCCATGCAGCAGTTTGCCAATACCCTGCTGGGCCTCTACGACATGTTCAGCGGTGGCGCGTTCGCCCAGGCCACGGTGTTTGCCCTGGGCATCATGCCCTACATATCCGCCTCCATCATCATTCAGCTCATGGGTGCCGTGGTGCCCTACTTCCAGCGCCTCCAGAAGGAGGGTGAAGAGGGTCGCAGGAAGATCACCCAGCTCACCCGTTACGGCACCGTGGGTATCGCCGCCATCCAGGCCATCGGCGTGGCCATTTTCCTCGAAAGTTTGGATACTCAGATGGGCCCCGTGGTGCTGAACGAGGGCATCGGGTTCAAGCTGCTCACCATCCTGACCCTGGTGACGGGCACGGTTTTTGTCATGTGGCTGGGGGAGCAGATCACGGAGCACGGCATCGGAAACGGCATTTCACTCATTATCATGGTGGGCATCATCTCACGCTTTCCCACCGTCCTGTTTAATGAGATTACCCTCATCAATCAGCAGCTGCGCAGCATCCTGCTGGATGTCATCCTCATCGGCATCATGGTGTTGATCGTCGGCCTGGTCGTGGGCCTTACCCAGGGCACCCGGCGGATACCGGTCCAATATGCCAAGCGTGTGGTGGGGCGCAAGGTCTATGGCGGGCAGGCCACCCATATCCCGCTACGCATCAATACGGCCGGCGTCATGCCCATTATCTTCGCCCAGGCCATCATGTTTGTGCCCAGCACCATGAGCACCCTCTTTCGCAACAGCGATCTTGTGCAGGGCATGGTGAACTTGCTGTCCATTGATTCCCCCTTTTACTGGCTGGTTTTTGGTCTCCTGATTATCCTGTTCACCTATTTTTATACGGCCATTGCCTTTAACCCGGTTGATGTGGCGGACAATATGAAAAAACAGGGCGGGTTTATTCCCGGCGTCAGGCCGGGCAAAAAGACCGCCGAGTACATTGATAATATCCTCACCCGGGTCACCCTGCCGGGCTCGATCTTCCTGGCGCTCATTGCGATTTTCCCCTATGTGCTGATGAAGGCCACCGGGGTCAACTACGACCTGGCCAGTTTCTTTGGTGGCACCAGCCTGCTCATTATTGTCGGCGTAGGGCTGGACACACTGCAACAGGTTGAGAGCCACCTGCTCATGCGCCATTACGACGGCTTTCTGAAGACCGGCAGGATCAGAGGGCGGCGCAGGTTTTAGCATGGGTGTGGCCAGATGATACATATCCGCAACCCCGAAGAGATTGAGAAGATCCGCAAGAGCTGCCGGATTGTCGCCGACGCCCTGGTGATGCTGGGTGACATGGTGGAGCCGGGCGTCACCCCCCGGGAGCTCGATACGGAGGCGGAGAAGTTTATCCGCAGCCGTAAGGCCGAGCCCGGATTCAAGGGGCTCTACGGCTTCCCGGCCACCCTATGCGTGTCCATTGAGAATGAGGTTGTCCACGGTATTCCCAACGGCCAGCCCCTCGAAGAGGGCCAGATTGTCGGCCTTGATGTGGGCGCCAGACTGGATGGCTACTACGGCGACCATGCCCGCACCTTCGCCGTCGGCCAGATCGATGAGGCGCGCCAGGACCTTTTGAGCCGCACGGAAGAATGCCTTACTCTGGGCATCGCGGCCGCCCGCCCCGGAGCCAACGTGGGCGATATCGGGCAGGCGGTACAGGAACACGCCGAGAGCGCCGGTTACGCTGTAGTCCGCGAACTGGTGGGGCACGGCATCGGCACCCAGCTCCCGCACGAGATCTGGATCGCCCTGGACCGCAAAGCCCGCAAGCCCGTGGGCCTGCCGGCCCGCGTTCGCATCGTTCGCTTCTCCGGCGCCATGCTCAGCTACGGCGTAATCCGCCGGCCCATGCTCGGAGTGCCCGTCTCGATCACCTCGCCGGCCCGAACGGTGGTGGACTGTTTCCGTTATCGAAACAAGGTCGGCCTGGACGTGGCCATGGAGGCCCTGCGCGACGCGGTCCGGGACCGCATCGCCACCGTCGACCAGATCTGGCGGGCCGCCGAGGTCTGTCGCATCCGCACGGTGATCAGTCCCTACCTGGAGGCCCTCGCCCTATGAGTGCCTCGGAACGCGAGCGGGTCCAATCCATCCACCAGCGCATCCGCAGCCGCATGCGAAAGCGAGGGGAGGACCTTCAGTTCGGTTCCCTTTCTCCCTTGATTCTCGATATCTCATGGCGGTATAATCCCTCCTGTTGCCGGAAAGCAGAATTCCTAACTGTCCGTTATTGTGCCTCAAGGGTAAAGGTATTCGACACGGATGTGGCCGGGCCGTGGATTTGAAACTCTGGGTCATCCTGCCTCGTTTTGCTTGTCGACGAGCCGTTCGTACTGCATCATGTCCACTGCCGGGCGATGCGGCAGCCGGAAATGGATCAGTGTGTAGCACCTCGCAAGCAGGCGCGGTTGAGATGGGAGTGTCCAGGCTGTGGCCAAACGCACGACGAAAAAGACAACCAAGAAGAAGCCCATCGAGTCCTACGACCACAAGGACAAGAAGCGGGCCAACAATCCGCCCGTCGGGCTGGTGACGCCGGAGACCGACCCCGACAAGGGGAAGAAGGCAATGTACCAGTACGACCCGCACCTCGACCCGCAACTCGTCTGGGCGGGCAAGGCCGAGCATACCAGCTTTGAGGTGCCGACCGTCTCGCTCCATGTCCATGAGCGGATCGACCCGCGCACGATCATCGAGGCCACACGTCGACGCAACGGCGACGGCGGCAACCACCAGATGCTTCTGTTCGAGCAGCCGGAGCAGAACCCGCCGCTGCGCGAGGCCATCGAGTTCTACAAACACGCCAAGGGCTGGACCAACCGCCTGATCGCCGGCGACTCGCTGCTGGTCATGAACTCCCTGCTGGAAAAGGAAGGCATGGCCGGCAAGGTGCAGATGGTCTACATCGACCCGCCCTACGGCATCCGCTACGGCAGCAACTTCCAGCCCTTCGTCAACAAACGGGACGTCAAGGACGGCAAGGACGACGACCTGACGCAGGAACCGGAGATGATCCGCGCCTTCCGCGACACCTGGGAACTCGGCATCCACTCGTACCTGACCTACCTGCGCGATCGCCTGCTGCTGGCGCGGGAACTCCTGCACGAGAGCGGGTCGTGCTTCGTGCAGATCAGCGATGAGAATCTGCACCATGTGCGAGAACTACTCGACGAGGTGTTTGGACATGGGAACCGCTGCGCGTTGATACCGTTTCGCACGGCAATAAGCGCGCCGAGCAACATTGCTGGAGCTGTCGCAGATTTTCTGCTCTGGTACGCCAAGGATCGTACAAGAGTGAAGTTTCGCCGGCTTTATCAACTAAAGCGGCCAGGAGAGGCAGGCGCCTCCGTCTACACATTCGTTGAGGAAGCCGCGGGCACGCGCCGTCGGCTGACATCGGAGGAAATCCGGAACGTGGAAGGGCTCGCCGACGGGAGCAGAGTCTATACGACGACCGGGCTGGAGAACATTGGCGCAACTGGGTCATCCACATCTGCCTATGAATTCGAAGGACGCACCTACCATCCGGGATCCCACCGCCATTGGCTGACAACGATAGAGGGTCTAGATCGGCTGAAGTCTGCTCGTCGGATTGTGGTCAGCGGGAAATCAATCAGGTATGTCCGCTACTTGAGAGATTTCCCCGCCATTGCTATCGAGAATCTATGGGGTGACACGTTGACCGGGAGCTTCACCGATCCAAAACGATACGTCGTACAGACTAATACAAAGGTGATTTCTCGATGTTTGCTTATGACGACTGACCCGGGCGACCTCGTTTTCGACCCGACTTGCGGATCGGGGACAACAGCCTTCGTCGCCGAACAATGGCTGTATGAAGACACGTTCAACTGGGGCAATCCTCAGGACCAGTTGACGTCGAGCCGGTTCGGGCGGATTAGTTCCCAGGCCGGCGATCCGCGGATCTTTCAGTTCGGGATCAAGTACGCCTTCTAGCGTGAGCTGAAG
>JADFSS010000022.1 GCA_022560655.1 Candidatus Neomarinimicrobiota bacterium | reverse complement strand
GCACCTGCCCGTGACCTACGTCTGGTTTGCTATGGTGATCTCCATCGCCATTGCCTCCGCCACGGGGTTGATCTGGTTGCTGGCTGTGCTGCGGCAGACCGAACAGCTACCCGTGGGGGCAGCGCCGGTGGCCAGGCCCAAACCAAAGCCGGTCGTGGAGGGGGCCGCCTAGGGGGCGGAATCTTCGTCGGGCGTTGGCGTTACGCCACCACACTCATCAGCGCCAGTGCGTGACGTTCAAGAAGCCATCTTGAAGATGTTATTCCTCAGTAACTCCAAGCAATTTTGATTCGTTAGATGAGGTGTAGCTAGCCGTTTTTTTTCTGCCACGAAGTAAAGGTTAATAATGTGGTCTACCTCGTGCGAGACGAATCCTTTTGTAGTTCCATGAATTTGTTGGTTTGGTTCGAGAATTTCTGGAAATCCTAGTAGCTTCATGTTCTCATCTGCGTAGCCAAATCCAAGAAAAAATATGCGTTTTGCTGCTCTTAATTTTGCATCAATCTCTATTTTTGTATCATTACTCTGCTGATCATAAATGATTTGAATATTTTGTACATGGGAATGGATATCTACGGTTTTGAGTGCTTTTCTATATTCTTGCTTAATACCATCTTTCTTTTGCCAGGGTAAGGGTGCAAGTACGCCGTTAACGTGCAATATACGCAGTCCCTCTATTGCATTAACAATAGCCTCATCAGGTAATTCGCTGAACGAACTGGATAGGTAATTGTATGTGAGTTGCTCAAGGGACCGGTCATAGTTAAATGTAATAAAGGTAACATCGTTATCATGGAAGGTCGCAAATTTGTCGGACTGGACAATGTCCCTGGTCATCTCTCGAAGCAAATAAGTTAGCCAATCGTCGCCCCTATCACCCAAGGTTTCAGGCAGTGCGCTATATTGTTCCGCATGAAAGAGCATAGTGATAATAGCCTTTTTGCCCAAATCTTCGAAGCTTAAATTTCTCGATATAAACCTGTCAATTGAAGGATCAGCACCGAAAAAGGAATTGTGGAACTTATCCAAGTTTACGATCAATTTCTCTTGCGTCGCGCTCGTTTCAGGATTCCTCCCAAGATAACCAGAGTAAAATTCGCGGAATGATCTTCGTTCCATTGGTGCGACCGGGCTATTTTCTGGATATCTCCCCACGATTCTTTCCCATAGACCATAACTAGTTGGGTAGCCGTAGGGCGCACTTGCCCCCGCTCCTAAGATAAATAGGGTTGGTTCTCCAATCATTACTTACCCCACCACCCCAAATTTCTTGCCCACCTTCACGAACGCCGCCACCGCCCGGTCCAGATGCGCCTGGGTGTGGGCGGCGCTGATCTGCACCCGGATGCGGGCCGTCCCCTTGGGCACTACCGGGTAGAAGAACCCGATGACATAGATGCCCTCCTCCAGCATGGCGGCGGCCATGTCCTGGGCCAATTTGGCCTCCCCCAGCATGAGGGGCACGATGGGGTGTTCGCCGGGGGTGATGTCAAAGCCCGCTGCGCTCAGCTGCTCGCGGAAGGTGGCGGTGTTTTCCGCCAGCCTATCGCGGAGCGCCGTCGTTCCGCTGAGCATATCCAGGCAGGCGATGCCGGCGGACACGATGGCCGGTGCCAGGGTGTTGGAAAACAGGTAGGGCCGGGAGCGCTGGCGCAGCAGGTCGATGATGGTCTGCCGGCCCGCAGTGAAGCCCCCCGAGGCCCCGCCCAGCGCCTTGCCCAGGGTGGAGGTGATGATGTCCACGCGCCCCATGACGCCGCACTGCTCCGGGGTGCCCCGTCCGGTGGGCCCGAAGAATCCCGTGGCGTGGGAATCGTCCACCATCACCAGCGCGTCATAGCGCTCGGCCAGGTCGCAGATGTCCGCCAGCCGGGCCACGTCACCGTCCATGGAGAACACGCCATCGGTGGCGATGAGGCGGGTGCGGGCGGTTTTGGCCTCGGCGAGGCAGCGCTCCAGGTCCGCCATGTCGCCGTGAGCGAAGCGCAGCCGCTGGGCCTTGCACAGGCGGATGCCGTCAATGATGGAGGCATGGTTGAGGGCGTCGGAAATAACGGCGTCTTCCGGACCCAGCAGCGTCTCGAACAGTCCGCCGTTGGCATCAAAACAAGACGTGTAGAGGATGGTGTCATCGGTCTGCAGGAAGGCGGAAATTTTCTGTTCCAGGGTCATGTGGATTTCCTGGGTGCCACAGATGAAGCGCACCGAGCTCAGGCCAAACCCCCACCGGGCCAGCCCCTCCTGGGCCGCCTGGATGAGTTTTGGGTGCTTGGCCAGCCCCAGGTAGTTGTTGGCACAGAAGTTGAGCACCGTGGCACCGCCCACCACAATCTCCGCGCCCTGGGGCGAGTGAATGATGCGCTCCTGCTTGAACAAGCCGGCCGCGCGGATGCCATCCAGCTCAGCTATCAATCGCGCCGAGGTCGAGTCCATGGTTCCTCCCGGTTAGCTGTCGTACCGCGACCGGACATCAGGCAGCAAATAGTCGGCAAAGGCAGCCTCTAAATCGTGCTCTGGCAGCCACCCCCAGTCCCTGCGGGCAGCGGCATCGTCCACATCCGCGGGCCAACTGTCCACCATGCTCTGGCGCTTCTCGTCCACCTTAAATCCGATGCGGGCCGCAGGGAACGCATCCAGCACCCGCTGGCGGAATTCACCCGCAGAGGGATTGAAAGCCTTGATATGGTAGACCAGCTGCGTCAGTGCTTTCCGGGGGACATCCATGAGCATGCCGATGGCCCGGATAGCATCGGGCATGGTCATAAAGGGCATGCGCGTATCCTCCCGCACAAAGCAGTCGTAGGGCTGGCCCTTTGCGGCTGCATGGAGCATCTCTGGAGCGTAGTCGGACGTGCCGCCGGAGGGGGCGGTCAGCGCGCTGATCAATCCCGGGAAACGGATGGCCCTGAAGTCCAGCCGTATACTGCCTGCATCTGCGGCCAGGCGCTGGTAGTGCCGGGCGAAGTAGGCCCCCAGCAGCTCGCAGTACAGTTTGTTGCACCCGTACATGGTTTGGGGGGCCAGGTATTGCGGCTCGACCAACGCACCGGCCTGGTCCTTTTCCGCCAGACTGGCGAACCCGTAGACGGCGATGGAACTGGGAAAGAAGAACCGCACGGGACGTGCCTGGCTGCGTGCCTGCTCCACGGCCATGGACAGCAGGTTCAGGGTGCCATTAACATTCACCTGGTGAGCGGTGGTGGGGGAAAATTCGGCCCGCGTGCTGAGCAAGGCCGCCAGGTGATAAATATCGGTGAAGGCGTACTGGCTGTTGAGGCGGTCCAGTATGGTGCGGTCCAGAATATTGCCGGAGATCGCCTCCCAGAGGGATGTCTTGATGGCTGGGTCCGCCGCCTCCAGGTCCAGACCGATCAGGTGGGCGTCGCCCCGCTCATGCAGCGCTGCGATCAGCCCATGACCGATCTCGCCGTTAGAACCTGTGATGAGTATGGCCTGTCGGCGCATGCGATTACGACCTGCAGCTCGGTGTCATCACGGGGCCCCGCTAACGGACGGATTCGTTGGCAGCGCCGCCCAGGACCGAGATCTGTATGCCGAACTCTGCTGCCGGTTGGGCCAGGGCGGACTGCAGCTCCCGGCTTGAAATAGCGGAGCCTGCCGCTACCGCGAGTGTAAGGGCGAACTGCCCTTCCCGCAACGTGTGCTTGATGTCCACAATGTCGCACTTGTGATCGGCGAGTACCCCGGCAATGGCGGCCAGAATTCCCGACCGGTTACGGCCATAGGCGACAATGATGACGTCCGAGTTGCCACGGCCGACCTCCGTTTGGATGGTGGGCAGGAGCGCCATCACCCGGCCCACGATGGAGGCGACCATCTCCTCCGAAGAATCGGGGCCCAGCTGGTCCCGCACCCGTCGGGTCACTTCTTCGCGGCTGGGGATAGATGTCATGGCAGCGTCGTGAGCAGCAGCGGTGTCAGTACCGAATAAGGCTGCTGTCCAAGGGCCTTGGAGAGGTACATCTGAGACTTCCGAAACTGCTTGATTCGGGCAAAAATATGGGTGTGTTCAAGGTTTTGCGAATTTAGATTTGACCCCGAATGCTCGCAAGATAATCCTCCCCTTCGTTCGCGAGTGAGGGTGGCTGGTGCGCCTGCCGACCTTGCATCTGACGATCAGGGGCACGTAGCTTTGCTTAACTCATGACGGACGAAGGCGTAAACGGATACCCTGTGGCCTCAGCCCCCAAAATCATCACGATTGCCAATCAAAAGGGCGGTGTCGGTAAAACGACCACGGCGGTGAACCTGGCGGCGGGGCTGGCTGCCAGCGAGATTCCTACCCTGCTTATCGATTTGGATCCCCAGGCCAACGCGACCAGTGGAGTTGGAGTTGAAATAGGTGCCAGCAAACACTCGGTGTATGATATCCTCACAAAGAATACCAGTGTTGACGAGGCCATCATCGGGACGCAGCTAAAGCACCTGGACCTGATCCCCTCCACACACCAGCTGGTGGGCGCCGAGGTAGAGCTGGTGGGAATGCTGGCCAGAGAGTACCTCCTGCGCAAGGCCATGGCCCAGGTGACCAACAACTACAAATTTGTGTTCATTGACTGCCCACCTTCACTGGGGCTGCTCACCATCAACGGATTAACTGCCGCTGATTCAGTTCTCATCCCCATCCAGTGTGAATATTACGCCTTGGAGGGCCTTTCCCAGCTGCTCAACACGATCAGGCTCATCCAGCGGCAACTGAACAAGGACCTGGAAATCGAGGGCGTGCTCATCACCATGTACGACGGCCGGTTGAATCTTTCCCGGCAAGTCGCCGACGAAGTGCGGGCCTATTTCGGCGAGAAAGTTTATGAGACCACGATCATGCGTAATGTGCGCCTGAGCGAGTCCCCCAGCTATGGGAAGCCTATTATACTCTATGATGCCTCCTCGGTTGGCTCGGAAAACTACATGGCACTGGCAAGCGAGGTGTTGAGAGCCAATGGTTGAGAAGCAACGCCTGGGCAAGGGGCTGGGGGCCCTCATTCCTCTGCCTGAGGTGGCGGTGTCGGAGGGCGGTCAACCGCATCTCTCAGTTGACGTTATCGACCCTAACCCAATGCAGCCCCGAAAGGATTTTGGCGACGAAGAGATGGCCGACCTTATTCAGTCAGTTCAGGCCAACGGTATCATACAGCCGCTAACAGTCAGGGAGGCTGGTGCTAGCCGGTATCAACTTGTGGCCGGGGAACGACGACTGCGAGCGGCAAAAGCTCTGCAGTTGGAAAAAGTGCCGGTCTATATTCTAAGCGTCGATTCGGACGTGGACATGATGGAATACGCCTTGGTGGAAAATATTCAGCGGGAAGACCTGAACCCCGTGGAGCAGGCCGAGGCATTTGCACTGCTGCATGGTAAGTACGACCTTACCCAGAAGATGATTGCCGAACAGGTCGGCATGAGCCGCCCAGCGGTAGCCAACACACTGCGCCTGTTGCAGCTGCCCCCTGAGATCAAAGGGAGCCTGAGGAAAGATGAGATCACCATGGGTCACGCGCGGGCCCTGTTGGGGTTGCCACAGCCGGCGCTCATGCAAAAACTGTGGAAAAAGATTGTCGCCCAGGGACTGAGTGTACGGCAGACGGAGGCGGCGGTACAGGCGATTGCGGGAGCCTCTGCGAGAAATGCTGACCAGCCCGGCAGTGGTCCTGCGAGGAGGCAGCTGCCTAAGCCGGCCTTTGTGAACAGGGTTGAGGTGGAGCTGCTCAGCCGGCTGAACACCAAGGTACGGGTCAAGCCGCGGGACAACGAAGCCGGAACGATTGAGATTTCCTACTACTCCCAAGAGGACCTTGATCGAGTCCTGAAAATCATCCTTGGCGATCCGGGGGCGAGTTGAGCGGGCGGGCCGGCGTGGAGGAACATTTCCGTTGACACACCTTTTTCAGCTGGGCTAAACTCATGCGCTTTTTGAATAAGCTGTGGAATCGCAACTACCAGCTCATCCTCATGTCCGAGGGGGGTGGTTGGACCCGCAGCTACTGGTTGAGATTCGGCCAGTTTGTTGTCGCCATGAGCCTGGCTGTCTTGGCTGCCTTGGCGCTGCTAGCGGGATGGGTGGTCTTGCTCCCCCGCCTCGCCGACTACGACGAGATCCAGAGGGAAAACCGTCTGTTGGCCAGTTACAGGGAGAAGGTGCGCTATGCTCTTCTGAGTAGCAGCCGGTTCAACTCTGGAGGCGTAGACTTGATTCAGGAGCTGGAGCTGGCCATCGATCTGGATGAGGATGGTCAGCCCGGACTGTTGGATCGCCGCGAGGGGGGCATATTTCTCGACAATATTTACATCAACTTTCTCGAGAACATCCCCACTTACCCGCCCGTCAATGGATATGTTACCCGGGGACTATTGCTGCATGAGCTGGACCTGCAGGTCAATCACGAAGGCGTGGACATCGCCGCCTCCGCTGGTGATATGGTGTCAGCCTCAGCGGCGGGGCTGGTGGTTCTTTCACGGTGGACCGAAGATCTGGGCTACATGATCATACTCAGCCACGGACACGGCTATTTCACCCTTTACGGCCATAACCGAACCAACTTGGTGTCGCCGCGGCAATGGGTGGAGCGCGGGCAGCCCATTGGTCTGGTGGGGGACACAGGCATCAGCCAGGGGCCCCACCTGCATTTCGAGATTTGGAAGGATGGGCGCGCCATTGATCCCCGGTTATTCATTGATCTTTACAGACAACAGGACGTATCGGTAGAAACGCATGGCTAGGGACGACAACTCGCAGACCAATACCATTGTTGGCCCCAACACGGTGGTCCAGGGAAATCTGGACATCAAGGGCTCTGTGCTAATTTATGGAACTGTTCTGGGGGACATACACTCCAACGGCCAGGTACGCTCAGCGAAAGACTCGCTGATCAAGGGAGCCGTCACTGCTAAGGAGGCGGTGATTGATGGCGAGCTGGAGGGGAGTCTGACAACCGAAGGCCGATGCACCTTGGGCAGTTCGGCCAAACTGGTGGGCGACCTGCGCGCTTCACTGCTGGTGATTGAAGAAGGGGCCCAATTCACCGGGAAATGCAAAATGGAGGGGACCAAGATTAAGGCTGCACCCTCGGCCAAGGATGGTATCATGGCCAACGGCGACCAAATTCCTGCGGATGAGAAGGGTCACACCCAGGCGTCAGACTAGGGCGAGGGGTCGCCGTACCTAACGATGGACCCCGCACTCATACGAATCATTCGCACACCCCGGCCCCATTTTCCAGTCATGTCCCCAGGCCCCGATCCATCCCGGCGACTCTTAAACGCAGCCACCAACATGACCGGTGCCGTGCTGGGGTTGGGGCTGGGTGGCTTCTTCCTTGATCGTAGGTTTGAGTCCGGGCCTTACCTCTTGGGGCTCGGGCTGCTGATGGGCGTGATTGTGGGCCTGTACGGCATTTGGAAAGTCATGTTTCCTCCTGGCAGAGACCAGTGAAGCCGCTGGTGGGAGCCATGCTGCTGGCGGCCATGCTGCTGGTTGGTGCAGGGATCAGTTGGCTTTTGGCGGGGAGCGCCGGCGCCCTGGCCGTGTTGGCGGGAGGACTGTTTCCGGGGGCTATTTCCGTGAGCAGTATTCTGGCCCTGTCTTTCATTGTGCGGTCTGAGCGGATGGGCTCCATAGGGTATCAACAATTTGTGCTTGCTAATTTTATTGCCAAGGTTGTGCTGCTGGGTGGGTGGACAGCGGCCATTGTACTGGTTACTTCGCTTCCGATTAGCCTGTTTATCGCCTCTTTGCTGGTGAATTTTCTGGCCTGGCACATCTACGAAGCATTCCGGTATCAGTCGGCAGTCTGGGAGGTGGGTGGTTCAGCAGGATCATAGCGAGTCAGTAGGGGCCGTCATCATGCACCACGTCTCCAACAGCGAGGTGTTGGTGCCGCTAACAGTTTTCGACTTTGACATGTCCATCACCAAGCACGTCATCATGCTCTGGATAACCGGGGCGTTGGTTATCTCTGCATTTCTGCTTGGCACCCGGCGCTATCGCCGGGAGGAACAGCCGATCCCCACGGGCTTCAGCAATGTTCTGGAGCTGGCGGTGGATTTTGTCCACAACCAAATCGTGATGCCCAACATCGGCCGCCAGTATGCTCGCTTCTGGTCCCCGCTGCTGCTGGCATTTTTCACCATTATCCTGACGGCCAACATCGTGGGGCTCATTCCCTTTTTCGACCTGATTCCCGGCGGCAGCACGGCAACAGCCAACCCTGTGGTGACGGCCTCGCTGGCAATGATTACTTTTGTCGCCATCATCGTCGCAGGCACTATGGCGCATGGATTTGTGGGACACTGGAAGAATCTGGTACCCCACGGGTTGGCTTGGCCCGTCCTGATTATTCTTATCCCCATCGAACTCCTCAGCATGCTGGTGCGTCCCTTCGCACTCACCATGAGACTGGCCGCCAACATGACAGCCGGACATATTGCCATGCTTTCTATCCTGGCCCCCATATTTATCATGACCAATCCCTGGATTGGTATTGGCTCGGTGGCCCTGAACGTGGGCATCAATTTCCTGGAACTCATCGTCGCGGGGGTCCAGGCCTACGTATTCACCCTATTGTCGGCGGTGTTTATCGGCTCCGCCATCAATCCGGATCATTGACCACCAGGCAGGTGGTTGCTCCCCTAGTATCCCTGAAAGTGAGAGGTTAAACAGAGCATGAAACTGATACCCAAGAACAGACTTGTTCAAATAGTCATGGTGCTTGCCGGCCTGATGGTGACATCAGCCTTCGGTGCGGAAGAAGCCGGCGGCGGCTCCAAGAGTCTTGCGCTCCTGGGGGCGTCCATTGGCGCAGGCCTGGTGGTGATCGGCGCGGGTCTGGGATTTGGCCGGTTTACGGCTGCTGCCGCCGAAAGCACCGCCCGACAGCCTTCTGCCGCGGCCGACATCCGCACGGCCGTCAATTTGCCCCTGTTCCTGTTGGAGGGGGTGGCCATCATCGCGGAAGTCGTGCTGCTATTGGTGGTTTTACTGTAGTAACCCCGTACCCCTGAAGGAACAGGTCTTATGGAACAGCTTGTTCGGTTTGATCCGGGTCTCATTATTTGGACGTGGCTTACTTTTTTCATCGTGCTGGCCATACTAGCGCGAAAAGCCTGGGGGCCTATGATAACTGCCCTCGAAAAGCGCGAAAACCGTATCCGCGATTCCCTGTCTGAGGCGGACAGGGTTCGGCGGGAATCCGAGGAATTGACAGCCAAGATGCAGGATGAACTCAAAAAGAGCCGGTTGGCGGCCAAGCAGATCATGGCCCGTGCCCGTGAGGCCGGTGAAAGGGTCCGGCTGGAGCTGGAAGAGGCGGCCCGTGGGAAGGCCGCTGAATTTATGGCGCGGGCGAAGGACCAGCTTGAAGCTGAGCGCGAGCGGACGCTGAGAGAAATCAGATCCAACGTGGTCGACTTGTCAATATCCATGGCTGGCAAGGTGATCGAGCGCAATCTCTCCACGGAAGACAACCGCAGGCTGGTGGAAGAGAGTCTCCGCCAGCTGGGACAGGCCTGATGGCGGGTAACTCCGAGGCACGCCGTTTCGCCAAGGCCGCCTACAGGCTTGCCGCGCAACAGGGCGTGCCGGATAGCTTTGTAGAACGGTTCCGGGCGCTGGCCTCTATGTTTCGACAAAACAGGGCCTTTCGTCATGTTATTGTCACCCATAGGATTCCAGTGAAGGAGAAGATGGCCGTACTGCGCAGCGCCCTGGCCGAAGGTTTGAGCGCTATGGAATTCGGGGTGCTACACCTTCTGCTGGAGCGGAAGCTGGGCATCCAACTCCCTCATATCAGCAAGGCACTGCTGCGGATGGCGCAGCGGCAGGGTCTCCTTATTGATCTGCATGTGACCACCCCACGGGAGCAGACTTCGAAAGAGTTGGCGGGGCTGAGGGAGCGCATCGGCGGGGAGACAGGTCGGTCCCTGCGGGTTTCGTCAGAAATAGATCCCAGCTTAGTGGGAGGCATCAAGCTGCGGTTGGGAAATCTGTTGGTGGATGGTTCCCTGGCAAGACGGCTGGCGCTCTTGCGTCGGCAGCTCGTCTAGCCGACGTTGGGTGATAAGCACAGCATAACAATTTGTGATGGCTACACACGGTCCACTCCGCGATTGCACCTTGCAATCAGCTGCTGGTGGGGATGGGTGGACGGCAACGGAGCGAATAATTCATGTCCTCAGGATTTGACACTGAAAAAATAACGGCCTTGCTGCGGGAACAGCTCGACGCGTTCAAAGTCGAGATGGACGTGGCCGAAGTCGGTGAGGTCATCATGGTGGGTGATGGCGTCGCCCGAGTCCACGGTCTGGATAACGTGATGTCTGCAGAGCTGGTTGAGTTTCCCAATGATGTTTATGGCATGGCCCTGAATCTGGAAGAGGACGACGTCGGTCTCGTGCTGTTTGGCGAGAGCCACTTGGTCAAGGAAGGGGACCTGGCCCGCCGCACTGGACGGGTGGTGGAGACCAGGGTGGGAATGAGCATGTTGGGCCGGGTCGTAAACCCGCTAGGTCAACCCATCGATGGACGAGGCGACATCAAGGTCGAGACCAGCGCTCCCATTGAACGCAAGGCTCCCGGTGTCATCGACCGCCAGCCCGTGCGCGAGCCGCTCCAGACCGGCCTTAAGGCCATCGACAGCATGACCCCCATTGGCCGGGGGCAACGAGAGCTGATTATTGGCGACCGCCAAACGGGCAAGACGGCCATCGCCCTGGACACCATCATCAACCAGAAGTCTACGCACGACGGCGACGCGCCGGTCTATTGCATTTACGTGGCGGTGGGGCAGAAGGCATCCACCGTGGCCACAGCAGTGGCCGAGCTCGAACAGGCCGGCGCCCTAGCCTACACGGTGGTGGTGGTGGCCAGCGCGTCGGAGGCGGCCCCCATGCAGTTCATCGCACCCTATGCCGGAGCCACCATCGGCGAATACTTTCGGGACCAGGGTATGCACGCCCTGGTGGTGTACGATGACCTCAGCAAGCACGCCGTGGCCTACCGCCAGATGTCGCTTCTCCTCCGGCGCCCCCCGGGGCGGGAGGCCTATCCGGGGGATATCTTTTACCTCCACAGTCGGCTGCTGGAGCGCGCCGCCAAGCTCAATGACCAGGGTGGCGGTGGGTCGCTCACGGCGCTGCCCATCATTGAGACCCAGGCCGGCGACGTGTCGGCCTACATCCCCACCAATGTCATTTCAATCACCGACGGGCAGATATTCCTGGAAACAGGACTGTTCAACTCCGGTATCAGGCCGGCGATTAATCCCGGTATTTCGGTTTCCCGCGTGGGCGGCAACGCACAGATCAAAGCCATGCGCAAGGTGGCTGGTTCGCTGCGGCTGGAGCTGGCCCAGTTCCGGGAGTTGGAGGCCTTCGCCCGCTTTGGCTCCGACCTGGACAAGTCCACTCTGCAGCGGATTACGCGCGGGGAGCGGCTCCGTGAAACTTTAAAGCAGAAGCAGTGGAGTCCCCTGCCAGTGGAGGATCAGGTGACCATCATATATGCGGCCACCAAGGGCTATCTCGACGAACTGCCCCTGAACCGGGTGCAGGAATTTGAGTCCGACTTCCTCGAATATCTGCACAGCAACGCGGGCGAGTTACTGGCAGCCATTCGCCATAGCGGAGAGCTAAGTCCGGATAGCGAACAGACCCTGAGCAGCCTCACGGACGACTTTCTGAAAACATTTATCGCATGACGAGGACATTCCTGTGGTCAGCCTGAAGATCATCCGGCGGCGAATCAGTTCGGTCAAGAGTATCCAGCAGGTGACCAAGGCCATGAAGCTGGTGGCGGCGGCCAAGCTCCGCCGGGCCCAGCAGAACATGCAGCAGGCCCGCCCGTATGCCACCCGCCTCAGCGATGTGCTTTTCGGCCTCTTGCCCCATATCGACCGGCAGCTCTTGCCGCTGCTGGAACTGCGGCCGGAAGTGCGCCGCAGTCTGGTGGTCGTGGTAACCTCCGACCGCGGAATGGCCGGGGGCTTTAACTCCAACCTGGTGAAACTGGCTGAGCGGCGGATCATCGAGCTGGGACGGGACCGGGTGGATCTGATTTGTATCGGGCGCAAAGGACGTGATCACTTCCGGCACCGCGAGTACGAAATTCTTGCGGATCATATCGACTTCTGGTCAGAGCTGCGCTTTGACCATGCCATGGCCTTTGGCCGGGAGATTTCGCACCGCTTCCTGACCGGCGATGTGGATGAGGTACTGGTGTTCTTTAACCAGTTCAAGAATGTCATGGTGCAGGAGCAGCGCGAGCAGCGGCTGCTGCCCCTGGCACTGGAAGAGGGGCGTCCGGTGGATACCAGCCAGGTGCTCTTCGAACCATCCATGGCCGCTGTAGTGGAGGGGCTGGTGCCACGGCATCTGAACGTCCAAATCTGGCGCTATCTGCTGGAGTCGTATGCCGCGGAGCAGGCGGCGCGGATGACGGCCATGGATAATGCCACCCAGAATGCGATGGACGTTATCGAGCAGCTGCAGATGCACTATAACAAGGCCCGCCAATCGGCCATAACCAGGGAAATTTTGGACATCGTTGGTGGCGCCGAAGCGCTGCGAACGGCCGCCTGAGCCTGATAAGGTAGCTGCATGCAGACCGGTAAGATATCCCAGATTATGGGTGCGGTTGTTGACGTTCAGTTTGAGGGCGATGATTTGCCCGAGATTTACAACGCGCTGGAGATCGAACGGGGGGAGGGGCGACTGGTGTTGGAAGTGGCACAGCATTTGGGTGAAAACCAGGTGCGGACCATTGCCATGGATTCCACGGACGGCTTGACGCGGGGCACGGCGGTGAAAGACACCGGCGGACCTATCAGCGTGCCGGTGGGCCCCGGAACTTTGGGCCGAATCATGAACGTTATTGGCGACCCCATTGATCTGCAGGGCCCGATCAAGGCCGAGAAACGTTACCCCATTCATCGCGCGGCCCCCAAGTACGAGGAGTTGAGCACCTCGACGGAAATGCTGGAAACGGGCATCAAGGTTATCGACCTGCTGGAGCCGTTCACCCGGGGCGGCAAGACCGGCCTGTTCGGCGGAGCCGGTGTGGGCAAAACGGTCATCCTGCAGGAGCTTATCCGCAACGTGGCCTTTGAGCATGGCGGCTACTCCGTCTTCGGCGGCGTGGGAGAGCGCACCCGCGAGGGCAACGACCTCTATCTGGAGATGAAGGCATCGGGGGTGATCGACAAGACTGCGCTGGTGTTCGGCCAAATGACCGAGCCGCCCGGAGCGCGCTTGAGAGTGGCCCTCTCCAGCCTGGCGATTGCCGAGTACTTTCGCGACGAGGAGGGCAAGGACGTCCTGCTGTTTATCGACAACATTTTCCGCTTTACGCAGGCGGGCTCCGAAGTGTCGGCGCTGCTGGGGCGCATGCCTTCCGCAGTGGGCTACCAGCCTACCCTGGGAACGGAGATGGGGGAGCTTCAGGAGCGCATCGCTTCCACCCGGAAAGGGTCCATTACCTCCGTGCAGGCGGTCTACGTGCCCGCCGATGATCTTACCGACCCCGCTCCGGCCACCACTTTCGCCCACTTGGATGCCACCACCGTCCTGGATCGGGCCATTGTCGACCTGGGCATCTACCCGGCGGTGGATCCGCTGGCGTCCACCTCCCGCATACTCGATCCCCGTATCATCGGCGAGCGCCACTACCGCGTTGCCCGGGACGTGCAGCGGACGCTGCAGAAGTACCAGGACCTGCAGGATATCATCGCCATCCTGGGCATGGACGAGCTCAGCGAAGAGGATAAATTGGTGGTGGGCCGCTCCCGGCGCATACAGCGTTTCCTCTCGCAGCCATTTTTTGTGGCCGAGGCCTTCACCAATACGGAGGGGCGCTATCTCAAGTTGGCGGATACGCTGGCGGGCTTTGAGGCGATCCTCAAGGGTGATATGGACGAGTATCCCGAAAGCGCTTTTCTCTATTGCGGCACCATCGACGAGGTGGTGGACAAGGCCAAGAAATCGACGATTGACAATTGACGATTGAATAGCGAAGAGGTAAGCAATGACGAGGAACGAATTAGCATTCAACATTCGTCCCCACAGGGGTCCCTCGGGACGATCGACAATCAACAATTGACAATGCCCCAGTCCTTTCAACTAGAGATCGTCACCCCCACCCGCGTGATTGACTGCGGGCCGGTGACCTATCTGCGGGCGCCTTCAAGCGATGGCCTGTTCGGTGTGCTGGCCGGGCACACCCGGGCCATGATTGCCCTTGACACGGGGACGCTGAAAGTGACCGCCGAGAGCCAGACGCGCACCTTCGCCACCAACGGCGGCTACGCCGATATTCACGGCAACAACGTGCAGCTCCTGGTGGAGACGGCCGAAGAGACCACGGAGATTGATACGCCCCGGGCGGAGCGCGCGGCGCAGCGTGCCCGAGAGCGCCTGCGGGAAAAGGCCAGAGACAAAACCCTTGACGAAGCCCGGGCCCAGGCCGCCCTGCAGCGTGCGCTGGTCCGGCTGGCGGTGGGGAACGGCCAGGCCTGAGCCACCGCGGCCACCCATGATAGGACCCCACCCCGCTGCCCCGTATATTCGCGGGGCTTTTCAATCCGGCACATGAGATGAAACTCAAGCGCACCCACTCCTGCGGCCAGCTGCGCAAGGGCGATGCCGGCCAGGAGGTGGTGCTGTGTGGCTGGATTCACAGCAAGCGGGAGCACGGCGGCCTCATATTTATCGATCTGCGGGACCGTTACGGCAAGACCCAGGTGGTCTTCGATGCCAGCCTCTCCAAGGGGGCCGCCGGCCTGGCCGGAGAGCTGGGCATGGAAGACGTCATTGCCGTGCGGGGTGAGGTTGTACCCCGACCAGCCGCTAGCCTGAACCCCAAACTGCCCACGGGGGAAATCGACCTGCGCTGCCGGGAGCTGGAAGTGCTGAACGAGGCCGAGCCATTGCCGTTTCTGGTGAGCGACCGGGAGAGTGCCCAGGAGGAGCTGCGCCTCACTTACCGCTATCTGGAGCTGCGCACCGACGAGCTCCAGCACAATCTCATCACGCGCAGCCGCATATACCAGGTGGTGCGGGACTATTTCACCAAGCACGACTTTTTGGAGGTGGAAACCCCCTACCTCATGAAGTCCACGCCCGAAGGGGCCCGCGACTACCTGGTGCCCAGCCGCCTGCACCACGGGCGTTTCTACGCGCTGCCCCAGTCGCCGCAGATGTACAAACAGCTGCTCATGATCGCCGGCTTCGACCGCTATTTTCAGATCGTCAAGTGCTTTCGAGACGAGGATCTGCGCGCCCACCGTCAGCCAGAGTTCACCCAGATCGATGTGGAGCTCTCCTTCGTGGATGAGGCGGATGTATTAACCATGGTCGAGGGCCTCATCGTCAGCCTCTACCGGGAGATCAAAGCTGTGGACCTGCCCGCACCCTTTCCTCGCCTCAGCTACCGTGACAGCCTCGAGCGCTACGGTAGTGACAAGCCCGATCTGCGCTACAGCCTGGAGTTGCAGGAGTTTGCTCCCTACGTGGGCCGGAGCGACTTCGACGTGTTCAGGACGGCTCTGGAGGGGGCCGGCCGAGTGAAAGGACTGGTGGTCGCTGGCGGAGCGGGCTACAGCCGCAAGGATATCGACGCGCTCACGGAGCTGGTCAAGACCTATCACCGTGCCAAGGGACTGGCCTGGATGAAGGCCGGGGTCGATGGTCTTGAAGGGGGTATCGCCAAATTTTTCCCCGACGACGTGCAGCGTGACATCATGGCCGAGTTGGACGTCAAGGAGGGGGACCTGCTGCTGCTCATTGCCGATGATGAGGACGTGGCGCTCCCCGCCCTCGGCGCGCTGCGGGAGGAGATCGCCCGGCGCGATGGACTGATCCAGGAGGGGGAGATCCGCCCCCTATGGGTGGTTGACTTTCCACTGGTGACGTTCAACCAGGATGAGGAGCGCTGGGACGCCGTGCACCACCCCTTCACCGCCGCCCATCCTGACGACCAGGCTCTGCTGGACAGCGACCCCGGTGCTGTGCGCAGCCGAGGGTACGATCTGGTCATCAACGGCTATGAAATTGCCGGAGGGTCCATCCGTAACCATGACTCACAGACACAGGCACGTATGTTCAGCCTGTTGGGCATCTCGCCGGAGGAAGCGGAGGCACGGTTCGGCTTTTTCCTGAAGGCCCTGCGCTACGGCGCGCCGCCCCACGGTGGTATTGCCATCGGCTTTGACCGTCTGGTGATGCTGCTGGTGGGGGCCACGCAGATTAGAGACGTGATCGCCTTTCCCAAGACCACCAGCGCCTTGTCCCTTATGGACGGCGCTCCGGCGGCGGTCTCTGCGACGCAGCTACAGGAGTTAGGCCTCCGCTTGCCCCCTGAGAATTAGGGCGGCGCGGCTCCAGTGAGCGGAAGCGGATTTCTGGAAGCCACTGTCGCCGCTACGACAGCAGCCTGCACAGCGGCGTCTACCGAGAGTGCCCTCGCGGCCGAACGGTGAGTCTGGCGTCGGCAAGGCTGGCAAGTGGCCGGGTTCCTTGGTAATTTTCGCAGTGACAGCCGCTCTTTACCATCCAGACGCGACCGACCGATTTGGCGGTCTTACACAACCTGGCACGCAGGTCGCATCCACCCTGCATACACCCGCATGGTAAAGCACACCCTGGACATCAAGGATACCGATCCGCTGGCCCTGTTGGGCGTAAGCGATCGCCATCTGCAAATTCTCACCGAAGCATTTCAAGTGCAGCTGGTGGCTCGCGGTGGGAACATCACCATCCAGGGCGATGAGGAAAAGGTCAAACAGGCCGAAGCAACGATTCGTGACATGATCGTCACCATTAACCGCAAGGGGTCGCTCTCCCCCGACGATGTGGCCGCGCTGATCCAGGTGGCTGCCAATGGGCAGGCCGCGCCAGTCCGGAGCGACATGCCGGTGATCGTCTACACTCACAAAGGAGAGGTAACCCCCCGCACCGCCGGTCAGCGCGCCTATTTCGAGGCCATGCTCAAGAATGACATTGTCTTTGCCATCGGACCTGCGGGCACGGGCAAGACCTACCAGGCAGTGGCGGTGGCTGTGGCCGCCCTCAAGTCCCGGCAGGTTGACCGCCTCATCCTGACCCGTCCCGCTGTGGAGGCCGGAGAGCACCTGGGATTTCTCCCCGGTGACCTCAAGGAGAAGGTCGACCCTTACCTTACCCCCTTGTACGATGCTCTGCAGGACATGCTGCCCCACGACAAACTGCGCAGCTACCTTGATCAGCAGGTCATAGAGATTGCGCCGCTGGCCTACATGCGGGGCCGCACGCTCAGCAGCGCATATGTCATACTTGACGAGGCCCAGAACGCCACCGCGACCCAGATGAAGATGTTCCTCACCCGCCTGGGGGTCAACTCCAAGGCCATCATCACCGGCGACATCACCCAGATCGATTTGCCTACCAGGGAGGAGTCGGGCTGCATCCAGGCTATGCACATCTTGACGGGGATCGATGGGATTGGCTTTTGCCATCTTACCGATCAGGATGTGGTGCGCCATCCGCTGGTGAAGGCCATACTCAAAGCCTATGAGGCTTCGCCGGCGGGCCGCACCGACGCCGCGGAGTAACGCCTTGGTGCTCCCCGACGTCGTTATCACTGCCTACGCCCGCACACCGGTAGGGTCCTATCTGGGCAGCCTGTCAGGTCTGCCAGCACCGAGCCTGGGCGCCGCCGCTATCTCCGCAGCCCTGACCCGTAGCAGGTTGTCCCCCGAGCAGGTGGATGAGGTTATCATGGGCAATGTTCTTTCGGCTGGCGTCGGACAGGCCCCGGCCCGCCAAGCCGCTCTGGGGGCGCAGCTGCCCAACACCGTGGAGACCCTCACCGTCAACAAGGTTTGCGGCTCCGGGCTGAAGGCCATCATGTTAGCCAGCCAGGCGATCCAGACCGGCGACGCAGGGATTATCATTGCCGGCGGCATGGAGAGCATGAGCAATGTGCCCTACTACCTGAACGGTGTGCGCCAGGGGCTGCGCATGGGCAATCGCGACATGGTTGACGGGATGATACACGATGGCCTGTGGAATGTGTACAACCAGCTGCACATGGGAGGCTGCGCCGAGATTTGTGTACGGGAGCGCCGTTTCAGCCGTGAGCAGCAAGACGAACTTACGGTGCGCTCGTACAAACTGGCCCTTGCGGCGCAGGACGGCGGTCTGTTTGAGGGCGAAATTGTCCCCGTGGAAGTGCCGCAGCCCAAAGGCTCGGCGGTAGTGGTCAGCAAGGATGAGGAGCCCGGTAGGGTAAATTTTGACAAGATTCCCCACCTCAAGCCGGTCTTCGAGGACAGCGGCACCATCACCGCCGCCAACGCCAGCAATCTCAATGACGGCGCTGCTGCAGTAGCGGTCATGTCCCGCCCCCGAGCCGACGAGCTGGGCATCAAGGCGCTGTCCCGCATCGTGGGCCAGGCATCGGCGGCCCATGCGCCGGAGTGGTTCACCACCGCCCCGTCCAAGGCCGTCACCAAGGTGCTGGAGAAGACGGGACTGACGCTTACGGACATCGATCTGTTTGAGATCAACGAGGCCTTTGCCGTGGTGGCCCTGGCCGCCATTGACGAGCTGGACCTCGATCCCGCCAAGGTGAATGTCCATGGCGGGGCAGTCGCGCTGGGCCACCCTATCGGAGCCTCTGGCGCCCGCATCCTGGTGACGCTACTCGGCGCCATGGAGCAGCGGAATGCAGGGCTGGGGCTGGCGGCCATCTGCATCGGAGGGGGCGAAGCGGCGGCGGTTATCATCGAGCGACAAACCGCTACGTCGTGAAACACGCTTGTTGAGCCGTTAAGGTGCCCAGCGACATTACCTCGCTCGGCGTTATTGGCGCGGGCACGATGGGCCACGGAATTGCGCAGGTTGGCGCTCAAGCCGGCCTGCAGGTCATCCTTGTGGATGTGGGTGATGAACTCCTTCGCGCGGCCATGTCTTCCATCGAGGCTAACCTGGCCCGACAGGTGGCCAAGGATGCGTTGACTCAGACTGCCGCGGACGCCACGCTGGGTCGCATTCGCACAGCGCCCCAACTTGCTGAGGTCAAGGAGGTCCAAATTGTTGTGGAGGCCGTCAGTGAGAACGCCGACCTGAAACGCGACATCTTCCGCCAGCTGGACGACGCGACCCCAGCGGGCACTGTCCTGGCCTCCAACACGTCTTCCATCTCCATCACCCTGCTGGGGGCTGCCACGGAGCGGCCCGACCGGGTCATCGGCATGCATTTCATGAATCCGGTGCCGGTGATGCCGCTGGTGGAGGTTGTCCGCGGGCAGGAAACCAGCGACGATACGCATGCGGCGGTGGTGGTGCTGGCTGAAGCACTGGGCAAGACACCGGTGACGGTAAACGATTTTCCCGGTTTTGTCTCCAACCGGCTGCTCATGCCCATGATCAATGAAGCGGCTTTCTGCCTCCTGGAGGGGGTAGCCGAGAAGGAGGCCATTGACGAAATCATGCAGCTGGGGATGAACCACCCGATGGGTCCCCTCGCCCTTGCGGACCTCATCGGTCTCGACACCTGCCTGTCCGTCATGGAAGTGCTGCACCGGGAACTGGGGGAGGATAAGTACCGGCCTTGTCCGCTCCTGCGGCGCATGGTGGCCGCCGGGGCACTGGGCCGGAAGGCAGGCCGGGGGTTCTACGACTACCGCTCTGCCAGACCCGCTAGCGGGAAATGATCTGCGTCAGGACCATGAGCACCCGTCCCGTAAATCGACCATGAACTTCAACCTGACGGATGAGCAGGCCATCCTACAGCAAACGGTGCGCCGCTTTGCCACGGAGGTGGTGGCTCCCGGTGCCATTGAGCGGGACGAAACAAAGACCTGGCCGACCGACATCGTGCGCCAGCTGGGCGAGATGGGCCTCATGGGCATGATGGTGCCAGAGCAATGGGGCGGCGCCGGGATGGATACGATTGCCTATACCCTGGCCGTTGAAGAGCTGAGCCGGGCCGAGGCCGCTCTGACGGTCATCATGGGCGTGAATAACTCCCTGGTCTGTGGCCTGCTGGACAAATATGGCAGCGATCCACAGAAAGAAAAGTATCTGACTCCACTGGCTCGCGGGGAGCAGCTGGGGGCCTTCTCGCTCTCCGAACCGCACGCTGGTTCTGATGCTACACAACTGCGGTGCAGGGCCGTCCGAGATGGCGACGAATACCGCATCACCGGCACCAAGAACTGGGTGTCCAACGGTATCAGCTCGGACCTTGTAATCCTATTTGCTGTTACTGACTCTGTAAAAAAGCATCCTGGCACGTCCTGCTTTATCGTTGAGAAGGGGTTGGATGGCTTTACCAGCGGTAAACCGGAGGACAAGCTGGGTATCCGCGCCTCGGACACCTGCGAGCTCTACTTCGACGACGTACGGGTGCCCGCGGCAAACCGCATAGGTAAGGAAGGCGAAGGTATTCACATGGCCTTGGCAATCCTTGATGGGGGGCGTATCAGCATCGCTGCCCAGGCCCTGGGGATTGCCCAGTCGGCCCTGGATCACTCACTGGTCTATTCCCGGGAGCGCGTCCAGTTCGGCAAGCCCATTGGCGAATTCCAGGCTATCCAGTTCAAACTGGCCGACATGGCCATCGAGATCGAGGCGGCCCGCTTGCTCGTCCGTCAGGCGGCCTTCACCAAAGATCAAGGTCAGCCTTTTGGTCACCTCTCTGCCATGGCAAAGGTGTTCTGCTCGGAGACGGCCATGCGGGCCGCCACCCAGTGCGTCCAGATACACGGCGGCTACGGTTATATACGGGAAACCGGCGTGGAGCGGCTCATGCGTGACGCAAAGATCACCCAGATTTATGAAGGCACGTCGGAGATACAGCGGGTGGTCATTGCCCGCGCATTGCAAAAGCAAGGCTAGCGGCGATGGATGTCATGAAAATGATGAGCCGGAACGACCATGAACAGGTCGTGTTCTGCCGTGAACCCGAACTGGGCCTCAAAGCTATCATTGCTATCCACGATACCACCTTGGGGCCTAGCCTGGGAGGATGTCGCTTTTACCCCTACAAGAGCGATGAAGAGGCGCTCAACGATGTGCTGCGCCTGTCTCGCGCCATGACCTACAAGGCTTCCATTGCCGGACTCAATCTCGGGGGTGGTAAAGCGGTCATCGTTGGCAATCCGGATACTGACAAGAACGAATACCTCTTTCGCGCATTCGGCCGGTTTGTAGAGGGTCTGGGGGGCCGCTATATCACGGCGGAGGATGTCAGTACGACCGTGCGGGATATGGAATGGGTGCGCATGGAGACCGGCTACGTGACTGGCATATCCCAGGCGCTGGGGGGCAGTGGCGACCCTTCGCCTGTGACGGCCTTCGGCGTATTCGTGGGGATCAAGGCGGCGCTGAAAATCAAGCTGGGGCGGGAGGATCTGTCAGGAATCAAGGTGGCCGTCCAGGGTGTTGGGCACGTGGGCTACAAGCTCTGTCGCTATCTCCACGATGACGGAGCAGAGCTCTACATATCCGACGTGAACCAGGACGCTGTGGATCGTGCCATGGCAGAGTTTGACGCCACCCAGGTGGACGGGGATACCATCCACGCCACCGAGGTAGACGTGTTTGCCCCCTGTGCCCTGGGAGCCGTGCTCAACGATAAGACGATCAAGGAGATTAGAGCGCCTATCATTGCCGGTGCGGCCAACAATCAACTGGCGGTCTCCAATAAACACGGTGCCGCCCTGCTCAAACGCGGCCTCCTATACGCTCCCGATTACGCCATTAATGCGGGCGGGCTTATCAACGTCGCCAACGAGCTGGAAGGGTATAACCGGGAACGCGCCTTTCGTCAGGCGGAAGGGATTTATTACACGTTGATGGAGATATTCAAGAAGTCGGAAGAGGCCAGTATCCCCACCAATCAAGCCTCGGATCAACTTGCGGAAGAGCGGTTGCGTAGCGTGGCTAAGATCAAGACCTTTTACACCTCGGGACCGGGCCGAACCGCAAGGGGAGGCTAAACAATCAGCCGACAGGCCCGCCGAGGCGCCCGGGAAATGGCGCTCCAGTGCCTATACGCTACGTCCATGACAGGTATGGGCCTGGACAGTGCCGCGGCCTTTGTCGTGGCGGAGGCGCAAGAGGTGCCCTCTGAGGAGGCGCAAGCCTACTGCCTGGCTCTGGCTAAAAGTACCCTGGAAAAAAGGGCCTGGGCGGACGCGCTCATCGCCGAAAAGCTGGAACATTGGGCGCTGGATCGCGTCACGCTTATCGACCGGCTTATCCTGGAACTCGCGCTCGTGGAAATGGTTAACTTTGAAAACGTACCCCTCAAGGTGAGCATCAGTGAGGCCATTGAGATCGCCAAGCGGTACAGTACGGACGAAAGCCCGGGTTTTATCAATGGAATCCTTGATGCGGTCTATCACGATATTCTTGATGGGAAATTGCCCGGGGATTAAGCGCTTGGTTTCGCCAGCAATATGAACATACTGAAAAAGCTGATCGGCGGCAGCAAATCCGATCGGGAGATTCGCGGCTTCCGTCCGCTGGTGGACGAAATCAACCGCATCTACGGTACACTGGAAAACAAGCCGCTGGAGTACCTTGTGAGCCGCCTGGATGAAATTCGCCAGGAAGTGAAAGCCGCCCGGGAGCTGGCGAAACAAGAATCGGCCGACAGCCTGGATGATGAAGAGATTTACCAAGCCGAGCAGGGTGCGCTTGATGACCGTCTCCCCGAAGTCTTTGCTATCGTAAAGGACGCCTGCCGCCGTCTGGTGGATAAAGAGTTTAAAGTGCTGGGCCAATCCCTGGTCTGGAACATGATCCCCTTCGACGTGCAACTGTATGGAGCCATTGTCCTGCACAAGGGCCGCATTGCGGAAATGAAGACCGGCGAAGGCAAGACGCTGGCAGCCACCATGCCCATGGTGCTGAACGCGCTTACCGGTCGCGGCGTGCACCTGATCACGGTGAACGACTACCTCGCTCAGCGGGACAGTCAGTGGATGGGCCAAATCTATGAGCTGCTGGGCATATCGGTAGGGTGCATCCTCAACCAGATGAGTCCCGAGGAACGCCGCAAGGTCTATGCCTGCGATATCACCTACGGCACCAATAATGAGTTCGGCTTTGATTACCTGCGTGACAATATGGCCGTTAGCCCTGAGGGCCAGGTGGAGCGGGATCACGCTTATGCCATCGTTGATGAGGTGGATTCGGTGCTGATCGATGAGGCCCGGACCCCACTGATCATATCGGGCCAGGTGGATAATCCCACCGATTCACACTACACGGATGTCAAGCCACAGGTCGCCCAGTTGGTACGTAGCCAGACTAATCTGGTCAACTCCATGGTTGCCGAAGCAGAGGATCTTTGGGAAAAAGAAGAGTATGCCGCCGCAACCAAACTGCTCGTTGCCAGCCGCGGAATGCCCAAGAACCGCAAACTGATGAAGATGTTTCAGGAAACCGGTGTGCAGACTGCGGTGCGGTCGGTAGAAAACGATTACTTGCGCGACAAGAAACTGAACGAACTGGATGAGGAGCTCTACTTTTTTGTCGATGAGAAGAGCCATATCATCGACCTTACTGATATGGGCCGCACGCACATTTCTCCCAACGACCCGGAGGCGTTCGTTATCCCTGATTTGGGCGAGGCATTTCACACCATTCAAAACGATGCCAGTCTCAGCCCGGAGGAGCAGCTGCGGCTGAAGGGAGAGGCGCAGGAACTCCACAGTGAGCGGAGCAATACGATCCACCACATCAGCCAGATGCTGCGGGCCTTTGCGTTGTACGAAAAAGACGTGGAGTACGTTGTCCAGGACGGAAAGGTGCTCATCGTTGACGAGTTCACGGGACGGATACTCCCGGGCCGCCGCTATAGCGATGGGCTGCACCAGGCGTTGGAGGCCAAAGAAGGGGTGGTTATCGAAAAAGAGACCCAGACCGTGGCCACCATCACCATCCAGAACTATTTCCGCATGTATGACAAGCTGGCCGGCATGACCGGCACAGCCGCCACCGAAGCCCAGGAGTTCGCTCAAATCTACAAGCTGGAGGTGACGTCTATCCCTACCCACGAGGCGGTCATACGGGTGGATGACGAGGACCTTATCTACAAGACCAAACGGGAAAAATATCGCGCCATTCTAGACGAGATTGAGTCACGGCACAAGGCCGGACAGCCCATTCTGGTAGGGACGATCACGGTGGAGGTGTCGGAAACGATCAGCCGCATGCTCAGGCGAAGGGGCATCCCCCACAACGTGCTCAACGCCAAGCAACATCAACAGGAAGCCGAAATCATCACCCGTGCGGGCCAGGCTGGAGCCGTGACCATCGCCACGAATATGGCCGGTCGCGGAACCGATATCAAACTGGGGCCGGGCGTCACGGAGTTGGGCGGACTTCATATTCTGGGCACCGAGCGACACGAGAGCCGCCGCATCGACCTGCAGTTGCGGGGACGTTCCGGCCGCCAGGGCGATCCCGGCAGTTCCGTATTCTTCCTGTGTCTCGAGGACGACCTCATGCGGTTGTTCAGTCCCGAGCGCATTGCACGCGCCATGGACCGTTTGGGTCTACCCGAGGGTGAGGTAATTACCCACCGGATTGTGACCAAATCCATTGAGCGAGCGCAGAAACGGGTGGAGACGCGCAATTTCGGCATTCGCAAGCACCTGCTGGAATATGACGACGTGATGAACAATCAGCGGGAGATCATCTACGACCGGCGAAACTATGCGCTCCGGGGTGACGATCTGCTCCCCGAAGTTGAGAAAATGATCGGCGAGCTGGGGACCAGCCTGCTGCAGTCCGATAACGTCATGGTGGATGGGGCGCTGGATGTAGAAGCCTTCCGCCATGAGGCGGGCAATGCCCTGCTGCTGGATTTTCAGCTCAATGGGCAGGACAACGGCGAGCCGGATGATGTCCAGCAAATCTTCCGGGAACAGGCGGTGGCGCAGTATACCATGAAGCGCTCGCTGGCTGAGCCGCAGGCCTTTGCGTCGCTGGAGCGGTATGTCTTTATCCGCACCATCGATGAGAAGTGGCAGCAGCACCTCTACAGCATGGACCAGTTACGGGAGGGCATTAACCTGCGGGCCTACGGGCAGAAAAATCCGCTTCTGGAATACAAGTCAGAGGCGTTCGAGATGTTCGTGGAAATGCTGGACGATATTAACCGCACCACCCTCCGGCGACTATTCCAGGTGCGAATCTCCGGGCTGGAAGAGCAACGCCCCACCCTACAGCGGGTCGGCCGGCAGCTACAGACATCCCACGCTGAAGCGGTAAATATGGGTTTTGCCGGGTCTGCCGCTCCGGTCCCCGCGCCGGGCTCCGGCGACCAACTGGCAGCCGACGGCACGGAGGGCCCGCGGGTTCAGCTCCCCCCGGCTCAGCGGAAGCCCATTCGTGCATTGGACAAGGTAGGCCGCAACGATCCCTGCCCCTGCGGCAGCGGAAAAAAGTACAAGAAATGTCACGGCAGCTAGACGGACGCTTCGCCACCCGGGCCATTCACGTGGGGCAGCAACCTGACCCTACCACGGGGTCGGTCGTGCCGCCCATCCATCAGACCACCACATTTGCCCAGGAAGACATTGGTGTGCACACCGGTTTTGTGTACAGCCGGGCCCAAAATCCCACGCGCAGCAATTTGGAGCAGAATATCGCTTCCCTGGAAGGGGGCAGCTACGGCATCGCATTTGCCTCGGGTATGTCGGCCATCTCCTGTCTGGTGGCCCACTTCGGGGCCGGCGATCATTTCGTGGTGGGCGATAGCGTCTATGGCGGCACTTACCGGGCCCTCAGCCAGGTGTTCAACCGCAGTGATATCAAGTGCGACTGGGTGGATACCCGCTCCATCGACACCATTGCGGCGGCCATTACCCCGGCCACCAAAGCCATCCTCATTGAATCGCCCACCAACCCCATGATCACCCTTACTGACATCGAAAAATCTGCCCAGCTGGCACGGGACCGGGGGCTGCTCTGCGTGGTGGACAACACCTTTATGAGCCCATATTGCCAGCGGCCAATGGAGCTGGGGGCGCACGTGGTGGTCCAGAGCGTCACCAAGTATCTGGCCGGCCACAGCGACGTACTCCTGGGCGCCCTGATTACCAGCGACGATGAGCTCGCAGAAGATTTTTATTTCATACAGAAGTCCCTCGGAGCAGTACCCTCGCCCATGGACTGCTGGCTCACCTCACGTTCACTGAAAACCCTGGCCCTGCGCATGGAGCGACACTGCCACAACGCCCTGGAGCTGGCCCGCTACCTGGAGGGTCAGCCCGGTGTGGAACGGGTCTATTACCCTGGATTGTCCAGCCACCCCCAGCACGAATTGGCGGTCCAACAGCAACGTACGCCCGAGGGTGAACCCATATTTGGGGGCATGATCAGCTTGGAAGTGGGCTCGCTGGACCGCGCCCGGGCATTCATCGCCGCTTTGGAAGTCTTCATCCTGGCCGAGAGCCTGGGTGGGGTGGAGAGCCTGGTGGAGCACCCGGCCATCATGACCCATGCAGCTGTGCCCCGCGAGCGGCGCGAGGCTATTGGCCTCACTGATGGCCTCGTCCGGTTGTCTGTGGGGATTGAGGACCTGGTCGATCTGAAGGCCGATGTGGCAGCGGCTCTGGAGGCCCTGTCGTAGCGGGCCCGACTACCCCTGGCACTCCAGTCCCCCCCGGCTGCTAGAGTGCCATTCCCAATTCATCCCGTTCACCTGTGCAGCTTACCGGTATCCCACCATGAGGCGCCTAGCGTCCACCGACGGACCTTTCCCCACGCCCTCTGACCGGGCGGGCAAGGCCGGGAAAGTTCTGCTGGCCTGCTGTCTGGCCTTCTCTGCCGCTGCGGCCCAATCCACCAGTAATCACCACATCACCCTGTCGCTGCCAAATCTGTCGTTGGCGGCCACGGTTGATACGGTGGTGGTGCCGGTCACGCTCAGTAACAGGGGTGACGAAATTGGTGGTTTGCAGCTGGATTTGCGGCTGGGGGCGGCCCTCGAATTTCTCGCAACGGTCCGCACGACCTCCCGTACCCAAGGCTGGCAGTTTGACCTTACCACCATTCCGCAGAGGGCGGTCACCCGCATTCTGCTCTTTGATCCCGGTGGAGAGAACATAGCCATGGGGGATGGTCCGGTGCTGGAACTGGTGTTGGTACTCCCCCCTGAGGGCGCCATTCCTGCAAGGCTGCTACTGCTGGTGGACGCCGCCGTCGTCTCAGACCCGGTGGGAAGCGAATTGCCGGTGGTTACCGCAAACGGATCACTCTCATTTGGATCGCCAGTGACCCTCAAGGTTGGAGCCGTGGAGGCCGACCAGGGTGACCGGGTGCGGCTGCCGGTAGCCCTGTCGAACGAGGCGCCGGTCGAAGGAATCCAGTTCAGTCTGTCGTGGGACACGGCAGCGGTTGATCTCATCGATGTGATCATTGCGAAACGAGCCGCACGCCTGCAGCTGGAGTGGGCGCGGGACGACAGTGGCGCTTGGGTGTGGCTTTATGCCGCCTCCGGGAAAGGGCTGCAGCCGGGCGACGGCGACATCCTGTACCTAACTTTTTCCGTTGCACTGGGCGTTTTCCGGCAGACCCTGGAAGTGCGCGCCCGGGACGTGCGGGTCATGGAGGGATCCACCCGGCAACGCAGACTCGACGACACGATTTCCGGGCAAGTGTCGGTCTACCCAGGTTTTCTGGCCCCCCCGCGCGCTCTGGTAGCCGATTCCGGTCTGGACGCCACCGTCCCCCTGCGCTGGTCGCCTCCACCACATTCCGCGCGCGCACGGCCCCAGTTTACTGCGGGTGGCTCTGCCAGTGGGCCGCTAGCCCTCACCGGCTACCGTATTTACCGGGCTCTCGGGGATACGCTCATGCTTGACCAGGTGCCACTCCTTGCTACCGTCCCGCCCAATGTCCTGGCGTACGCGGATACAGGTTTGATAAGCGGGCTGGACTACACCTACACAGTCACCGCCCAGTATGCCGACAGCTTGGAGTCGGGCCCATCCAACAGGGCCACGGCGACACCAGCAAGCTGGGTGACATTTTCTTTGGGTCGGGTTTCTGCCTTTGCGGGGGGGCAGGCGGTAATCCCTGTCGGAATAACGAACGATCAGCCGGTGGCGGGAGTGCGCTTCGAGCTGCGTATCGAACCGCCCCACAGCCTCGGCGCGCTCAGGCTGGTGCTTGGCCCGCACAGCCCGCCCGATTGGGTCGCCGCCATGAATCTGGACACGACCGGGGGGGTTCTATCGGTGGTGGCCCTTTCCCCACGTCTCACGACCATGCGGCCCGGCGAAGGAGAGGCCTTCAGACTGGTGCTGACTGCCAACACTACTGAGCCGGCCACCGTACTGCTGATGGCTGAGAATGTTGTCATCTCAGATCTCCAGGGTAATCCCTTTCATACTCGCGTGCTAAACGGCTCTGTCGATGTCATACGACAGGTTGCCCGATTGCGGGTGGGAACCGGGGCTCCGACGCTGCCCGGTGACACGGGTACGGTGACCATCTTTCTGGACAATCCGTTGGCGGTGGTGGCGTTCCAGCTGGAGCTTCGAGCCGCCAGTGATGCGCTGCAGGTGTTGAGCGTACGAGCTGGCCCTCGTCTACCCCCTGACGGACGCGTGACTCGCATGGACGCAGGGCCCGGCAGGGTGCGGCTGATCGGCTCTTCGTTTTCCAACACCCCGATCATGCCCGGAATTGGACCTGTAGCTACCATCCTCTACCGGCTGGCCCCTGACGCGCCCGACGGCCTGATTGCCCTGGACCTGGTGGATGTGGTGCTGTCCGATGAAGAGGGCCATACATTGTCGTACTCAAGCACGGCAGGCGCGTTCCCCGCCGGTGCGATTCGGGCGGTTTTCGCTCCCGGCTCGGGTCAAGCTGCGCCTGGCCAGACGGTGACTTTGCCCGTGGGTCTGACAAACTCGGTGGAGCTGTGCAGCTTCAGCGCGACTCTCCATTTCGATGTCCGCTATCTGTCCCTGCTCTCCCTTGATCGTGCGGGCCGACTCGCCGATGGCAGCAAACTTGCCATCGAACGGCTCGCTCCCGGACGGGTACTGATGGGGTACGAGGCCAGTGCCGGCGAAGAGGTGCCGGCGGGGACTGGCGCGCTCATTGAGGCGGTATTCGTCATTGATCCGGGTGCTCCCGTGGACACCCTGCTGGCAATTAGCCTGCACAATGTCTCAGCCGAGGGCTGCCAAGACCTTGTCGTGTTTGCCATGGGCCAGCGGGGGGCGGTTTACGTTGGAAGACCGCCGCCGGGACCCATCCACTTTCGTGTGCAGCTCACGCCAACCGGGGTAACCCACTTCATCAAGGTGCAGGCCGCAACCTTGGGGGGTGCCTATCTACGGCCCGGGGATGAGCTGGCCGTGATCGACGCGTCAAATCCTTCCGGCCAAGGTAAAGGCTTCATGGGGCGCATCGTGGGCGCGGGGCTGATTCAGGCTGACGGCTCGACAGCAATTACGGCCATCATGGGGTTCACCCCCGAGCCAGGAGCCGCCCCGCTACCGGGGGCCGGGGCAGGCGCGCCCATCTACTTTCAGGCCTGGAATCGATCAGAGCAAATGGAGGGACAGCCGACTACAGACGCGCGCTTCGTCCTGGGCGCCGGCATGTGGGGCGAAAATAACGGCTTGACCATCGTTGATCTGGTCCGCGTCCCCGCCAAGGCCAGTCCGCCACCAAAACTCCAACTGCACAGGTTTCACGTGGAGCCCAGCACACCTAACCCCTTTGATAGTACCACTACGATCAAGTTTGGGCTAGCGGAGGAAGCGGAGGTTCGGGTTGCCATCTACGATCTGCTCGGACGTCAGGTCGTGACCCTGCATGATGGGAAGACCCCCCCGGGCCTGCATCAGGTGGTTTGGAACGGCTCCAATACGGTTGGCGCACCGGTCAGTAGCGGTATGTATTTTTACCAGGTGCGCACCCCGGACCAGACCATCACTCGCAAATTGTTATTGATGCGCTAGGACCGGTCCGGGGATTGAGGCGCCAGGCAGGCCCGCCACCGGCGGCAATCGGTTGTATATGGGCGCCGTGGGGCGGTAACGTTTGGCCTGAGGAACGGCGGGGCTCCTCAGCGCTCGCCGCGGTGGCGGAACTGGTAGACGCGCTGGGTTTAGGACCCAGTGTCCTTTGGACGTGTAGGTTCGAGTCCTATCCGCGGCACAGGCACCCAACTCGTGCATCATCGTCGCTATTGGGCGATAAACTCGATGAGCGCCTTGACCACCCCCTCGTCCCTGAGAATCCGTCGGTGGCCGAGACCCTCCGTGCCGATAAATTTGACATCGGGCAGACCCTGCGCAAATCCCACGCCTTGCTCGAACGCTACTTCCCGGTCCTCCTTGTCGTGAACCACCAGGAATGGCATGGCGAGTGAGGCCACCAGCCGGTCGGGCGAGTAGTCGTAAACGTGGACCTGCCGGGTGCGCTCGAAACGCTCAACGATCCAGGAGGCCAGCCGCGCCCTGACTTTGGGGGTCAGGCTGATTTTCTCGGCAAACTGGTCAAAGACATAGTCCATGGCGTAAGGCGCTGCAATGAGCGCCACTCTCTCTACGGCCAGTCTGTGCTTGTGGATTGCCGCCACGGTGGCGAGCCCTCCGAAAGAGTGCCCAACCATGGCATGCACGGGGGCAAAATCCGCGTGCAGGCGCGAGAGCAGTTCTACTATCTCGGGGAGGTTAGTCGTCTTGCC
>JADFSS010000021.1 GCA_022560655.1 Candidatus Neomarinimicrobiota bacterium | reverse complement strand
CAGTTTCTTTCATGCCAACGGGAGGGCCAGTTCGCCTGGACCGAACATATCCTTCTTCTCCCTGGTAATCTCCGGCATATAGTTTCCCGGGCACTTCTCCGTCGTCCAAACGAAAGATTATTAAGCGAAAAATCCGCTCTTTGTAAAGAAACCTCCGCTCCCCATTGGAGGTGTTCGTAATCGTCCAATTTAGTGTTCCGTAATAACCTGCATCAATTTGCGTGGTTGACGCAACCAGGCCCTCCCTAGAAAGATCAGTAGTCGGGCTAAGAATTCCATGGAGATCGCTGTCTGGATAGAGCTTGTGAACAGCTTCTCTTCGAAAATCTAGGGTTTCAAATGCTGTTACCGCGACGGAATGGCCGGGCTGCAGCTTGATTCCTTTCTTGGCTCCCCCAAGCTGAAACTCCTTGCCTACATTTAGGAACTCACCTGTTTTTCCTAGTCTAACGATGTAGGAGTTTGGGCGTATACAGCTCTGGTCGCCGTCCTGGATAACAACACCCAACATTTTGATCAGTGCCTTATCGTTTAGTAGCGTGGCCATTCTGAATAAGCATTCCTGGTTGATATGCAACGCATAACGCTCATGCGATTTTCGGAAGAGCGAACCGAACGAAAACATGAATCAGGATTAGTCCAAAAGTAACTCATCAACCGCTATCTATCAATGGATTACCCGTACGTGTACGTGCCTTTTCCTGCCATTATCATATCGTCAAGCCCCACCTCCCAATGCGTAAATGTTGTAACAGGAGTCCAAATATAACGATGTCCACACCTCCCGTGGGAAACCAGAATCACGCAGCGACCGGAGTGAGTAATGTCGGGTCCGGCCCGCCCCTGACTTGACCTCACCTCTCGCATCGGAGGTTTAACGGTGCCACCCGCGCCCCTTTTCACCCGCTTCTTCACCGCCTAACTTTCCTCCTCATGTCCCTCACCACCGACCACCGCGCGCAACGGTCCTTTCACGCCGCTGTGGAGGCTGCGGTGGCTGCCGTGGCCGAGGCGAGTAAGTGAGAGGCGAGCCGATGACCCTCTCTGGCCCGCCAGGAAGCTGCGGCTGCAGGGCGCGCGGCGGGCGCTGCCGCGTCTGATGGAGGGGTAGCCGATGCTAAAGAAGTGGGTCAAACGACTAGCGCTGGGCGCCCTGGCGCTGTTGGCGGTGGTTCTGGTTAGCTGCGATCTCTCACCCGATCAAGTGGCGTCCAGTGAATCGAGACTCACAGCTCGGCCAGGTACTCCAACTCTGACACCAACCAAAGGGTTGACTCAACTTGGCCTCAGCAGTGGTCGAGACGGAATCCTCTACGTTCCTGAAAGCTACTCACCGGACACACCGATGCCGCTGTTCATCGGGTTGCACGGTGCGTCTAGCAGCAGTAGCTACTGGCGGGGCTACTACGAGTACGCTGAAGAGAGAGGAATGATCTTCATGGCTCCAGACTCACGGGCTTCAACCTGGGATTTTATACAGGGCGATAATGGAGCGGACCTGCAATTCTTGGATCAAGCACTCCAATACGTTTTCGATCAGTGCAACATCGATCCGACCCGCCTGGCACTGGCCGGTTTTTCGGACGGAGCCTCTTATGCTCTTTCACTGGGGATTACGAACGGCGACCTCTTCAGCCACCTCATCGGTTTTTCGCCTGGATTCGTGGTGGCCACCGATCCGCTCGTGGGCAAACCCCAGATTTATGTTTCGCATGGAAGCCATGACGCCATCTTACCGGTAGAAACGAGTCGAGACATTATCGTGCCTAACTTACTGGAGCGAGACTACGACGTCGTTTATAACGAATTTCCGGGTGGCCACACAGTTCCCATTTCAGTTTATAAGGCGGCGTTGGACTGGTTCTTGGGTGTGAATGGAGATAGCCCGAGCCAGTAGTAGGAGGGAGTTTCCGCCAACTTCAACTCCATCCGACAGCGGGGCGGGCGCATGGGGCTGGTGGGGGCCGCCTTCAGCCGGGGTTTCATTGTGGGCTTCCCCATCGGCGGGTGCTGTCATCGGCGCTGGGGAACCTGCCGGAATCGCAGCCCAAGGAGGTGCGGCAAGCGGCCAGTCGGCGTCACCCGCGCCCCTTTTCAGCCGCACTCGCGCCCCCTAACTTTGCCTCCTCATGGCACCCAACACTGACAGCCACGCGCCACCGTCTTTCCACGCCGCCGTTGAGGCTGCCGTGGCCGAGGTGAAGGCCGCGCGGGACACCTACGACTGGGTGGGCATCTACCTGCTGGACGGGGACGTACTGACGCTGGCGGAGGAGCACTTCATGGGGGCAGCGACCAGCGAGACGCGCATCCCGCTCAGCGCGGGGCTGTGCGGCGCGGCGGCACGGGAGCGCCGGACCATCGTGGTGGACGACGTGAACGCCGACCCGCGCCACATCGTCTGCAGCATGACGACGCGATCGGAGCTGGTGGTGCCCATTCTGGCGGGGGCGACCGTCATTGGCGTGCTGGACGTGGACAGCGACAAGCCGGCGGCCTTCACCGCTGCGGACCGCACGGCGCTGGAGGGTGTGGCGGCGGCGTTGGCGCGCGCGTGGGCGCGGTTTCAGCGGGCCGCGGTGGGAGCGGATTGACGTGTGCACCTTAATTCCTTTTGCAATCAGCGGGGCCTGATTACTTTCGGAGCGTATACCGTGAAGGATGAAATGGCATGAAGATCAAGGTCGTTCTGGAGCCGAGCGAAGACGGGGGTTACACCGCCTACGTGCCCTCCCTGCCTGGATGTATCAGCGAGGGAGACACGCGAGAAGAGGCCCTGAACAATATTCAGGAGGCCATCGAGCTCTATCTTGAGCCGGTGGAAGATGACCAGGTTCTGGCGGATGATGCAGAAGCCGTTGAACTCACCTTGTGACCAAGGTACCCGAGTTACCCTTCACGAGCGTCATAAAGGCCCTCCAGCGTAACGGCTGGACGATTGTCCGGCAAAAAGGCAGCCATATCCGTCTTCAGAAGCGAGCGGGCCATGAGCTCCTCAAGCTGACGGTACCCGCGCACCGTCCCATCAAGCGGTCCACTTTGAGTCACATCATCAAGCAGGCCCGCCTATCCGTCGACGAATTCCGCGACCTGGTCTGACTAACCGTGTGCACGCTGCTGATCCGGCACCAGCCGGGGGATGCCTATCCCTTGGCGCTGCTGTCCAACCGGGATGAGCGCTATGGGCGGCCCGCGGGCGGCTGGGCGTGGCGGGAGACGGAGCCGCGGACCTTCGCTCCCATCGACCTGGAAGCGGGGGGCACGTGGATGGGACTGAGCGCGGCGGGCGTGGTGGCGGCGCTGACCAACATTTTCCCCCAGCGGGAGGAGCCGGACCTGCATTCGCGGGGCGCACTGGTGCAGGCTATGTTGGCCCTGCCGGCGGCGGCGGACGCGCCCGCTGGGCTGCGCCGGGAGCTGGCCGCGCGGCCCACCGACAACTTCAACCTGCTGGTGGCGGACAGGGAAAGTGCTTTTCTCTTTGTCTGGACCGGCGCAGAGTTGGAGTCCTACGATCTGCTCTCAGGGGTCTACCAAGTGGCCAACGCGGCCTACGAGGGGTCGGGGCTGAGCGAGAGCGGCGGAACCAACGCGGAATGGATGGCTGGGCAGGCCCACCTGCTAGTGGAGCACCCCCTGGTGTGCAAGCACGGCGACGAGTACGGGACGCGCTCCAGCGCGCAGCTGCTGCTGCGGGGGGACGACCCGGCCCAAAGCCTGGTGTGGAGCCTGGAAGGGCATCCCTGCGAGGGCGTCTACCAGCAGGTGCTGGGCCCGGCGCCGAGCCATGGCCGGTAGCTTGGCCGACCGCCGCATCCTGGTGGGGGTGTGCGGGTCCATCGCCGCCTACAAGGCCGCCGAGCTGGTGCGGCAGCTGCGCAAGGAAGGGGCCGACGTGACCGTGGCCATGACCGCCGCGGCGACCGAGTTTGTGGGCGCGGCCACATTCGCGGCCTTCAGCACCCATCCAGTGGTGCTGGAGCAGTTCCCCGAGGATCCCGCCACCGGGGTGCCCCACGTGGACATCGCCGAGAAATTTGAGGCGGTGGTGATCGCGCCGGCCACGGCCAACATATTGGGCAAGGCCGCCCACGCGGTGGCCGACGATTTCCTGTCCACCTTGCTGAACATCGTGGAGTGCCCGGTGCTGTTTGTGCCGGCCATGAATTACCGCATGTGGCGCAATCCCGCTACGCGGGAGGCGGTGGGCAAGCTGCGGGCGCGGGGCCGGCAGGTGCTGGACCCGGACGAGGGCGCGCTGGCCACGCTGCACGTGGGCGTGGGGCGCTTTCCGGAGACGGGGCGCATTGTGAGTGGCATCCGGGAGCTTTTTGAGCTGCCCCAGCCGTTGCGGGGCAAGGGGGTGCTGGTGACCGCCGGTCCCACGCGGGAGCCGCTGGACCCGGTGCGCTACCTGTCGAACCGGAGCAGCGGCCGCATGGGCTATGCCCTGGCCACAGCGGCCCGGGACCTGGGGGCGGAGGTGACCCTCATCAGCGGGCCGGTGGGACTGGCGCCGGTGGCGGGGTGCCGCCTGGTGGACATCGAGACGGCGGAGGAGCTGCTGGTGGCGGTGGAGCAGGAGCTGCCGGGGCAGGATGCGCTGATCATGGCGGCCGCGGTGGCCGATTTCCAGCCGGCGACAGCCGCGACGGAGAAACTGAGCCGGAGCGGCCAGGCCAGAACCCTCGCCCTGAAGCCGACGCCGGACATCATCAAGGCCGTGCGGGGGAACTTCAAGGGCGCGCTGGTGGCGTTCAGCCTGCAGGGGGGCCACGACCTGGGGGCCGCCCGCCACAAGCTGCAGGACAAAGGGGCGGACCTGCTGGTGGTGAACCGGTACGATGAGGAGGGGGCGGGGTTTGATGCGGCCACCAACCACGTGTGGATCCTCAGCGCGAAAGGCGAGGAAGTGGAGCTGGGCCCGGCGCCCAAGGAGGCCATCGCCCGGGAGATACTCCAGCACATCATTCCCTATATGCGGTAGTACGACCGGGGCAGCCCCTATAGTTTGGAATCGGCGGGAGCCTGTTGCCATGCACGACACCCATTTGCTGGAGCGGCAGCGACCCCCGTCGAGGTGCGGATGGCGTACCATTACGAGGTGGCCCGGCAAATTTGAGAACCGGTGACCGCTTCGTAAAAGACGATGGGCTACAGGGCTGAGCTTGATTTATACGGGATAATTGTCGATGAGCCGCACGCCGCCAAGGGAGGCAGCAGCCAGCAACCTGGCGCCAGAGATAGCGCTCGCCAGCGGCTCCAGAGAAGCCGCGTCAACCAGCGCAAAATAGTCGACGACGAATCCGGCCCCTTCGAGAGCTGTCCTGGCAGCGTTTTCAGTTTCCGTCACCGCAGCTCCCTTTTGGATCGCCTCGGCGCTGCTTTTCAGCTGCATGATCATTGCGTTGGCCCGGGGCCGCAACCGCGGATCAATGCGGCTGTTGCGGCTGGATAGAGCGAGGCCGTCCGCTTCACGGATGGTGGGGCAGGCGGTAATCACCACGGGAATATTCAAGTCCCGGACCATCGCGGCGACGACCTTAAGTTGCTGAAAATCCTTTTCACCAAAGTAGGCTTCGTCAGGTTGAACCAGGTTGAACAGCTTGGCCACGATGGTACAGACGCCCTCAAGATGGCCGGGGCGGAAAGCGCCTTCCCATTTCCGGGCGGCAGAGCCCGGTGTGACAACGGTACCGAAGTCGGCAGGATAGACTTCGGATGCAGTGGGCAGGAAAAGAGCATCAAAGCCCAGTTTTTCCAGCTGTTCCCGGTCAGCATCAACAGTCACAGGGTAGGCGTTGAGCTCATCCGCCGAATCAAATTGACGCGCATTAACGAATAATGATGCAATCGCTACGGGATGCTGATCTCGAGCCGCCCGTAACAGGGACAGGTGTCCCGCATGGAGGTTCCCCATGGTGGGGACAAACCCGACGGAGCCGTGCTGTGCTTGGCGCCACTGCCGCAGCTCGCCGGCCGTATGCAGGATGATCATTTAGAGACGAACTGGCTCTGCCGCACCGCGTCAGCATAGGCCCCCAGGGCCGCAATAATACTGGCGCCAATCTCGCCGAAGCGCTGGGTATGACGCGGCTTAAACTCGGGAATGAGCCCCAGAATATCATGGAATACCTGGATCTGTCCGTCACAATCAAGACCGGCCCCGATGCCTATTGTAGGAATGCTCAGCGCCTCAGTTGTCTGTCTAGCAGCTTCGTGGGCAATGTTCTCCAGGACCATGGAAAAGACCCCCGCCTGCTCCAGCGCCAGTGCCTTCTCAGTGAGGGCGGCCTGCTCCTCCGCGGTCTTGGCCTGCTTGCCGTAGCCGCCATACTGATTGAAGGATTGGGGTTGCATGCCGATATGTCCCATCACGGGAATCCCGGCGGCTACGAGGGCCTCAACCTGGGGCACCATTTCAAGGCCACCCTCCAGTTTGACAGCCTGGGCCTTGGTCTCCTTCAGCACTCTGCCTGCCGAACGGAGCGCATCTTCAACCGATGGCTGGTACGACATAAAAGGCATGTCTGCGATGATAAAGGCTTGGGGAGCGCCCCGGACCACCCATTTGGTATGGTAAATAGTATCGTCGAGGGTCACGGCCAGCGTATCGGAATCACCCTGCACAACCATGCCCAGGGAGTCACCGACAAGGATAGCCTGAATCCCGGCAGACTGGACGAGCAGGGCGCTGGTATAGTCGTAGGCTGTGACCATGGGGATAGGTTCTCCAGCCTGTTTCGATTCCCGAAAATAGCGGATCGTTGTTACGTCAGGGCCTCAGCCAGTTTGCGGGCAATTTCCGGAGGTTGATGGGCGTAACCAATAGAAAGTTCCGTGAGTTGCCGGTACAGCTTGCGCAGCTGCGGGTGGGCTTCGAGGACGTGCATATGGCGCTCTATCGTTGCCGAGTCGCCGCGCGATACCGGTCCGGTGAGACCGCCGGACGGTGACGATGCGGCCAGATGGCGCTCCGCCTGACCGAAAATAGGCCCCAATACAGCGGCTGCCTGGTGGGCGGGAATACCACATTCTGCGGCGAGCTCCCTGGCGGTCAGCAGCAAGATATAGGGAAAGACCGACGCAAACATGACGGCCAAATGGTAGGTTTCCTTGCGCGTCTCATCGACCTCGAAGGGCCGCGCGCCCATGCGCCCAGCAACGGAAAAAAGCAACAACAGGGCCTCGTCCCGAGCGCTAATTCCGATGGGGCAGCCCGTGAAAATAGCTGCAGACTCGCCACCGCGGAAGCTCATGACCGGATGAAACATGGAGACATGTTGCCCCAGATTGGCATTGCGCACCTGCCCGGAAGTGTGCACCACTCCCGTCCTGGGCATGTGCTCTACTCCGCTAACCAAAGACGGCAGTTCCTGGTCGGGCACGGTGAGAAACGCCAGATCATACGCAGACAGATCACGATGCTCGCCCATCTCTGTCTGCTGCCGGGTGAAAGTGTCCACAGCATACTCCGCCTTGCGCAGGGCCGCTAACAGCGGCACACCGACACGGCCAAGCCCGATGAGTGCCAGTTTGTTCAAGGGCAGCCGGCGCTCACACGATGTCCAGCCGAATATTTTTGCTGGCTACGCCGTGGGTGAGTGCTCCAATGGAGATGCCGTCAATGCCTGTAGCGGCGTAATGGGCCACGGTCTCCAGTGTAATTCCGCCCGACACTTCCAAAAACGGAGCCGTATCACCGAGTGCATCCCGCACCTGGCGTACAATGGCAGCTACTTCCTGCGGATTCATATTATCGAGCAGTAGAGCATCGACAACGGCATCGAGGCCAGCTCGAACTTCAGCCGGAGTTTCTACTTCGAGTTCGACGACCGCGTGAGGATAATCTATTCGTGCCCGGCTGATCGCCGCGCGGAGATTTTTCATAATCTTCACATGATTATCCTTGATGAGGATGGCCGAAGAAAGGTCCAGACGATGGTTGTAACCGCCGCCCACGGCCACAGCATATTTCTCAAACAGGCGCAGCCCCGGCGTGGTTTTCCGGGTATCGAGTATCTTGACGTCATGGGGCCTAATCCGCTCAACAAACTGGCGGGTGAGGGTGGCAATTCCGCACAGCCGCTGCAGCAGGTTCAGCAGCACCCGCTCACCGGTGAGTAGGGTGCGTGCCGGTCCGGAAATCCTCCCGATGGTGGCTCCCGCCTTTACGCTGTCGCCGTCGTTCTGCATCCATTCGATTCGGCACGAGTCCCCAAAGAAGTTGGGGATAAGATGCGCCCCGGCAAACACCATTTCATCCTCGGCGACAAGATCTGCAATCGCCTGGGCATGGTCGGGGATGGATACGGCCGTGGTGATATCCCCGTCGGGAGCATCTTCATGGAGAAACGCCCGTACTTGAGTACGCACCCAAACAGGTTCCAGGGAAAGGGTACGATTAGGAACAAATTTTGCCACCGTGAAACAGCGCCGCGGTTAGCTGAGCAAGAGCATCCTTTCCAGCGGCTTGAGGGCCTGGATGCGGATAGATTCGTCCAGTACAACCTCGGGCTGAAGATTCTTGAGGGCCAGGTAGATTTTCTCCAGCGAATTCAGACGCATGTAGGGACACTGATTGCAGGCACAACCGGTGGTGGTTGGGGCGGGGATGAAGGTTTTCTCCGGGGATTCTTTCTTCATCTGGTGGATGACCCCTTCTTCGGTAGCGATGATGAACGCTTGGGTAGCGCTCCGTTTCGCATAGCGGATGATGGAAGTGGTCGATCCGATATGGTCAGCCAACCGCAGGATGTGCTCATCACATTCGGGGTGGGCCAGCAGCTCTGCGTCCGGATGCTCAGCTTTAAGGCGGAGGATTTCAGTTTCCGAGAATATGTCGTGCACCACGCAAACGCCATCCCACAAGGTCATGTCCCGGCCCGTTTTGCCGATGAGAAATTTCCCCATGTGGCGATCAGGAGCGAACAGGATGGGCTGGTCCTCCGGAACGGAAGCAATAATCTGCTCCGCATTGGCCGAGGTACAGATGATGTCTGAGAGCGCCTTCACGGCTGCGGAGGTATTGATGTAGCTGATGACGGTATGATCAGCATGCTGCTCCAGAAAGGCCCGGAACCGGTCTGGCGGGCAGCTGTCGGCCAGGGAGCATCCCGCTCTCAAGTCAGGGATGAGCACCATCTTGTCGGGGTTTAGAATTTTTACTGTTTCCGCCATGAAGTGGACACCACACAGGAGCACAACCTCAGCATCAGATTGCGTAGCAATTTGGGACAGTCTGAGACTGTCGCCGAGGTGATCGGCGATATCCTGTATATCCGGGTCCTGGTAGTAGTGGGCCAGGATAACCGCGTCGCGCTCCTGTTTCAACTCCTCAATGGCCGTAAACAGATCGATATCGGGGGCAACGCTCTGATCTTCAATGTACATCTAGATCTCCATCAAGATGGGCAGAGGCGAATTTCAAAGAAATATTCCATCTTAGCAACTAATATTAATGCTTGCTTGACCGGTGCTAATAATCCTGATCAAAAATGGGGGAACGTCTTTCAGGCAGCGGTTTGGAGCATCTCGCTGCGAAGGGTTTGAACGGCATCGGCCACCATGGCAATGGCTGTCTCGATCTCATCGGCGGTCGTAAATCTTCCCAGACCGAACCTGAGTGTCGCCTCGGCATCCTCGCGGCTCAGGCCGATAGCCTGGAGCACATGAGAGGGTTCCGGCTCCTCGGTAGTACAGGCGGAGCCGCGACTTACCGCCAGGGCTGGCAAAGCGCGAATGAGCGCGGCGCCGTTAACGCCCCTGAATGTTAGGCTGGCGTTGCCCGCCAACCGCTTCTCAGGATGCCCATTATAGACAACAGCATCCAACTGCGCGGATAATCCCCCTACCAATCTGTCGCGCAGCGTAGCAATCCGGGACCTGTCCGTCTCCATGATCTGGCTGGCCAGCTCGCAAGCTGCGCCGAAACCGACCACGAGCGGTGCGGGCAGCGTCCCTGAGCGGCGACCTTTTTCGTGACCACCGCCATGCATCTGTGCCTGCAGCCTCACCCGGGGATCGCGTCGCCGAACGTAAAGAGCACCAATCCCCATGGGTCCGTACATCTTATGCGCGGAAAGGGAAAGCAGATGGGCGCCCATTGACCGGACATCAATGGGCATCGTCGCGCAGGACTGAGCCGCGTCGATATGCAACAGGAGGCCATGCTGATGACAGAGTGCTCCCAGCGCCTCGACGGGCTGGATGACGCCAATTTCGTTATTTCCGTGCAGGACGGAGATGAGAAAGGTCTTCTCTCTGACAGCCTGCTGCACCTGTTCAATGTCGATGAGTCCATCCGTTCCCACAGGCAGAAAGGTGACCGAGCAGCCAGCCCTTTGCAAAACCTTGCAGGTGTCGAGGGTGGCGCGATGTTCTGTTTCAAAGGTGATGATGTGGCCCCCATCGAGGCGTCCCATTGAGGCGGCTCCCTTGAGGGCCAGATTAATCGCTTCCGTAGCTCCGCTGGTGAAGACGATTTCCTCGGGCGCGGCGCCGACCAGTTGGGCAACCTGATTCCGGCTGTGCTCCACCAAGGCGGCCACTTCACGTCCCGGCGTGTGGTTTTTGCTCGCCGGGTTGGCAAATTTCTCAGTGAACATGGGCGCCATGCGCGCGAAGACCCGATCGTCAACGGGCGTGGTGGCGTGGTAGTCCAGGTAGATGGACTTCTCGGCCATAGCCAAAATTTATAGTTACCAGCTCACTCCGTGGGAATTCATTGCATCGGGCGCCCAAGGAGGCCATCGCCCGGGAGGGACTCCAGCACGTCATACCATATATAGCATAGGAGGAGTCTCGACCCGCTGGATAATGGGCTTTTTAGGCGAAAAAATGTGCGTTGGAGCACCATTTATCTTGCCACCGACCCCCACCCCCACATAACTTCAAATTCGCCGGGGAGAGGTGGGCCACTAGCAGCCCGGCAGCCTTACATGGGTCAGATCACTTCGAGCACGGACGTGGGGAGACTCGTTGATGGGCACCCGCCCATCGCAGCGGTTCTTCTGCGCCAAATCATTTCCAACATAACCGCTTGGGAGGCAATATGAACCAGCGTGGTCTAACAATAATGCTGGCCGTGGTGGTGCTGCCGCTGATGCTTTGGGCACAGACGGGCAATATCACCGGTCAGATCACAGACAGCGAGACGGGCGACGCCCTGGTGGGCGCCAATGTAATCGTGGTGGGAACTTCGCTTGGTGCGGCCGCCGATGCCGACGGGATGTTCGCCATCATGAACGTGCCCATCGGGACACAGACCATTACGGCCTCGGTCATTGGATTTGAGGCGGCCAGCATCACGTTGGACATTGCCGCCGGGGGCACGGCCATCGCCAATATTGCCTTGAGCTCCAGCGCCCTTCAATTGACGGCGCTGGAGGTGTTCGCCAACCGGGCGACACGGAATACACCGGTGGCCTACAGCAATATTTCCAAGGCCGACATGAGCCTGCGGCTGGGCTCGCAGGACATCCCACTGGTGCTGAACACCACGCCGAGTGTGTACGCCACGATGCAGGGTGGTGCCGCTGGCGATGCGCGGATCAGTGTGCGGGGCTTCAACCAGCGCAATGTGGCGATCCAGATCAACGGCGTGCCGGTGAATGACATGGAAAACGGCTGGCTGTACTGGTCCAACTGGGACGGCGTGGGCGACGCCACGTCCTCCATCCAGCTGCAGCGGGGCCTGAGCGCGGACAACCTGGCCACCCCGTCCGTGGGTGGCTCCATGAACATCATCACCGACCCGGCGGCCATGGGTTCGGGGCTCAGTTTCAAGCAGGAGATCGGGAACGACGGGTTCTTCAAATCGACCCTGGGCATCAACACCGGCCTGATCGGCGGCAAGTATGCTCTCAGTGCCAATTTGGTAAAGAAAGTGGGCGACGGCATCATTGACGGCACCTGGACCGACGCCATGTCCTACTACCTCGGCGCCAGCTACACCCTGAACGCCAACAACCGCTTTGAGGTGTACGCCGTGGGGGCACCCCAGCGCCATGGGCAGAACCTGTACAAACAGAACATCGCGGTCTACGACCAGGATTTTGCCAGGGGACTGGACGATTATGACGTAGCGGCATTTGACAAGTATCATGAGGCCGGTCGCTTCCACAACCAGAACTGGGCAGACGTGGATGCCAGCTACGCGGGTGAGCAGGCCTGGGGGATGTATTCCTCAACCACGGATGACAAACGGTTCCTGTCGGGCCAGCTGATGGAAAGACAGAACTTCTTCCACAAACCCCAGGTGAGTATCAACTGGTACACGTCTCTGTCCGATGCCATCCGGATTTCATCGACGGCTTATTGGTCAGGAGGCCACGGCGGCGGGACCGGCACCCTCGGCAGCGTGTCGCGGAAAGGGTTTGATCCCAATTCGACGGAGCTGTGGTTCAACAATGCGCCGTGGATCTGGGACTGGGACAAAGAGATTGCCCAGAACGCCGATAATATCGATACCGAATTCTCGGCGACCCAAAACCGGTCCACCGGTATCCTGCGCAACAGCCGCAACAATCAGTGGACCATCGGGGCCATCTCCAAGGCCTATTACCGGCTGTCCGATGCCATCCGGATTACGGGTGGAATCGACTGGCGGACGGCGGAGATCACCCACTTCCGGGAGGTGCGGGACCTGCTGGGCGGCGACTACTATGTTGAATCCGGAAACGAATTTGACGGCACGCCGGCAGCACAGATGAAAGGGCTGGGGGACATCATCGCCTACCACAACACCAACACGGTGAACTGGCTGGGATTCTTCGGTCAGGGTGAATTCACCGCCGGGCCCATTAACGCCTACGGTGTGGCTGCCCTATCCACCATCGCCTACGACTATGAGGATTTCTTCAAGAATGTTGGCGGCAATCCGTTCAAGATCAGCTCGGGTACCATCAGTGGCAGCCAGCTGAAGGGCGGCGCCAGCTTCGCGCTGAGCCCCGGATTGAGCATCTTCGGCAACCTCGGGCTAGTCTCCAAGGTGCCCATCTTTGATGACGTCATCGACGATGTAACCGGTATCAAGAACGAGGACGTGGGCAACCAGAAGTTCACCTCCGTCGAGGGAGGAGTAAACTTTGCCACGGCGATGTTCTCGGTGAGAGCCAACGCCTATTTCACGCAGTGGAGAAACCGTACGTTCCGGGAGCAGGAGTTTGAGCTGACCACCGGCGAGGAGGTGCTGGTGTTCCTGCGGGGCGTGGATGCGACCCACTCCGGGATCGAGCTGGAGGCCACCATCCGGCCGATGCCTATCGTGGCCATCACTGCCTCGGCATCCGTGGGGAACTGGGTCTATGACAGCGATTCGGAGGGCAACTTCCGCATAGCCGGCACCCAGGAAAGCATCGACGCCACCTTCTACATCAAGGACCTGAAGGTGGGCGACGCGCCGCAGACGCAGGTTGCCATCGCTGCCTCCGTATTCCCCCTGCGGGGGCTTACGACGCAGTTCGTGATCCGGTACTATGCCAACCACTACGCCGACTTCAGCCCCTTCACCAGAGTGGAGCTGGAGAAGGATGCGGACGGCAACCGGATCCAGAGTTGGCTGACGCCCAGCTTCAGCGTCATAGATTTCCACGGGACCTATGACCTGCCGATAAGCCTGGGTGGCGCCCGGTTGCAGGCGTTCGCACACGTGTTCAACCTGCTGGATGCCATCTACATTCAGGATGCAACCGACAACAGTCCGTTCAATGCCTGGGACAAGGACCACGACGCCGATGACGCCGAGGTCTTCTTCGGTCTGCCCCGGACGTTTAACGTGGGCCTGGCCATAGCCTTCTAACAGGCGCGGCTCCGGAAGCCGGGCGTATCTGAGCAGAAAGCCCTCCCCATGCGGGAGGGCTTTCTGCGTTACGCAGGGTGGTCGTGGCATGGTTTGTGCAAATTTCTCCGGAGAGGACAGCAGGAGGTGCATTGCCGCTGGATCACGAGACCCCTATTGCATATCCGAAGCTGCGGAAGCGCCCCGATATTCGGCGCCCTACAGCGGCCCGGGGGGTTGAAAGTAATACTTCAACAGAGGTTGAGATTCTGCTGAAAAATCTTGACATCTTGAGGGGTGACGGCTACATTGTTCGGAGCATTGGCAAAAGCGCTCAACATGCTGTGAAATCCCCGGTAACATCCTGAGATCGACCATGAAAAATATCCGACCTACAATCCTCATAGGACTCCTGGCGCTGCTGGTGCTTGACGGCTGTGCAGGGCGGCGAGCCCGTCGGGCGGCGGAAGAGCAGCAGGCCGCGGCAGCGACGGCTGAGGCCACCCCGGACCCCGGCGACATGGCTGCCGGCGAGGAGGCCGCGGATGAACCGTCTGTGGCCGAAGCGGCTGCGCCGCCACCGGCCCCCGATACCCAAGTTGCGCCGTCAGCACCCGGGTCCCGGGACGACTACGTGCTCAACGAGCTGAACTTTGAGATCAAGAAGATGGGCGCCGACGTGAAGCATCTGGCCGCGGAGCTCAGAGACCTGCAGGCCAAGAGTACCATGTGGGCCAACCCGCTGACCATTTACAGCAAGGAGATCATCCTGGACAATGGGAGCACCATCTTCGGGAAGATCATTTACCAGGACGAAAAAATCCTCAAGATAGAGACCTTGATCGGCTACCTCATTGTGGAGCGGCCGTCGGTGGTGCGCATCGTGGAGAATATACCCGAAAGCCCCTCGGCGGGCGTGACGCCGATGGGAGCTGCTGAGTCGCTGGCGGTAACGCCACCACCGCCTGCCAACCGGATACAGCAGCCGGTGGCCACTGTGACCCGGCAGGCTAAGGCGGCGCAGCGGGCGCGCAAGAGCTCGTTTGCCCCCAATATAGTGCTGCTGGGGACCGTCGGTGAGACCAAGGACCGGTCGGGCAATCTGAAGTTCACGGGCGAGGTCAAGAACGTGGGCGGACGGCGGGCCGATTTTGTGAAGGTCAACTTCGTATTCCGGAAGGATTGGAGCGGGGCCACCAAAGCGCTGACTACCTTCGTGTCGGGTTCCTTCCACACGTTTGAGTCGGGCATCACCTCCGACGCGACGGTGCTGCCGGGAGCTTCCGCCCGCTTCGAGTTGTATATTCCCCAATCGTTCGGCACCTTCATCGGCTATTCCTATACCATCGACTGGGAGGACTATTCGTAAATCCCATGGTGGGCAGGGAGTCTTTACGGTGGGCGTCTGCGGCGATCTGCCTGGCGGCGGTCTTGCTGGCAGCGCAGGAGCCCGGCGACGAGGCTGTGCTCATGCTGGACCTGGGGATCATCATTGAGCCTGAGAGCGCGGACTCGGCCACGCTCGCCGACCGCGCGGCGGCGGGGAACGAAATCAAACTGCTGCTGGGCACGGCGCCGCCGGGGGCAACCTTTATCGCCACGACCAAGGAGCTGCGCTCAGCCCTGGATGAGCTGAGCGGGCAGATCAATTCACTTGAGAATTCGTTGAACCAGGACGTGGAGGCGGTGCGGCTGGAGAATGAGCGGCTGCGGTCGCTGATCCGGAAGATACAGACCAGCCGGTCGGAGGAGCAGGCCGCACGAGCGGCTGCGCGCCTTCAGGAGCAGACGGAACCAGCGCGGGACGTGGCGGGGTCCAAATCCCCACCCGTGGAGGGCGCCACCTACCGGGCCGCGCTGCAGACCTACCGGAGCGGGAACTACGCCGCCACCACGCGGGTGAGTGAGGCGCTCAATTTTGCGGACCTCACGCCGGAACAGGCCGCCCAGGTGGCCTACTGGCATGGGGATGCCCTGTTTCGGCTGGGCCGCCTGGACGAGGCGTTGAGCGTCCTGGAACCGGCGCTCTCATCCGGCGACGCACTGGTTGATGACGCCATCGTGCTGGCAGGACTCATCTATATGCGGCAGGGCAAGGCCGCGGCAGCCCGCAGCCGCTTCGAGGCCATTGTGAGCCAGCACCCCACCAGCGCCTATCATAGGCTGGCGGTACTGACGATCAAGGAGCTGAAGCATCGCTAGCAGCGTGCCGTCCAAAGTTAGGGTGACCGGGCGCCTGCTGGTGCTGGTGCTGTTGGCCACGATGACCGTTCAACCGGCCCGGGGGCAGGTCTCGCGGCTGTCCTTCAGCCGGCCCGGCGGGATGATGCGCCTGCCGGTGAGCTCGGTGGAGCGAACCCCCTACCTGTTCAGCGCGGGCTTTGTGGCCGAGGTTGCCCGTGTCGACACCTTTCGAAGCGCCTCGGGCGTTTACTTCGATGCCGAGATCTCGCGGAACCTGCGCCTGGGGCTGTCGTCCGTGTCGGCCCTGGATACAACGCTGGAAATCGGGCTGCACGTACAGCTGCGGATCTGGTCCTACGGCAACATCAGTTTTTCACTGGGGGTGCAGGACTTCGTGCTGCGCCAGACCAACGGCAAACTGAGCGTGAACCCGGACCTGCTCTCCTTCCTGGGGGTGATTTCCAGCGAGCAGCAGGTGGGCCGGTACCTGCTGAACACGTACATGGGCTTTGGAACGGGGGCGTTGGCGGGAGCGACCGGGGTGGCTGCCGACACAAGCGCAGGCTTCGAGAGCGGGAGTCCCGATTCAGCCGGCAGCAGTACGACGCTGGGGGTCTATGCGGGCTTCCTGCTGAAAACGCCCATTTTCGCCCAGCGGGGCGGACTGGAAGTGGTGGGCGAATTCGTCGCCGGGGGGATCAACCTGGGGCTGCGCATTCCCATCACCACCGACTACCGGTTGCTGCTGGGCTTCGTGCACATCGAGAGTTTGCCCGACTTCAGCGCCGTTTTCTCGGACGTCCCTCCCCTGTCGGCCCAGTCGCCTGCGATCGTGTTTGGGCTGGACCTGTCGGTACCCAGGCTGATCCCGACGGTCACGGGCGTTGCCGATGCAGCAGTGGCGGAGATGGGGCCGCGATTCGAGCCGGGTCTGGACCGGAGCGGCCTCAGTACCCAGCAGCTGGACTCCACGCTGAAGCATGCGGAATTTATCTTGGCCAGCGTGCGGGACTCCATGCGCATGGCCAGCTTCGAGATTGACAACCTGCGAGACAATATTGCCATGCTGGAGCAGCAGCGGGTATTTCTGGTTGATTCGGTACGCAATGTGCAGTTGCGCCTGGAGATGATAAAATCGAACCTGAACGATACCATGCGGCATCTCTCGGCGTCACTGGACGCATTTTACGAGAGCAACTACCGGGATGCGCTCCAGGATGTGGAAATGGCCATCCAGCTAAATCCCGATCTAGCCATTGCATATGCCCGTCGCGGTTCGATATATTACAAGTTGGGCGACATCCAGCGGGCAACCATTAACTGGAACCTTGCGTTAAAGGTGGACCCGGGTTATGACGATGTGCGAAACATACTCCGGGCCCTGAAGGAGAATCGCCTGAAGACAACCTCTCTCAGTCAACCGTAACAGGGGCATATGGACCTAGCAACCATCATAGGGGTAATGATCGGCGTGGGTCTGATTGGCGGCGCCATCTTCATGCAGGCCGCGGGTTCGGGGACCAATCCGATTGTATTCGTTGATATTATGTCCATCATGATTGTACTGGGCGGCACCCTGGCCGCCACATCGATCGCTTTCCCGCTTAAGGAAGTGGTGCGCCTGCTTACGATCCTGCGCATGGTGTTCAAGGGCGCCAGGATCGAGCTGGGTGCGTTGGTGGATGATGTGGTGGATATGAGCGGGGTCGCCCGCAAGGGGCCTAAGGACCTGGAAGACGCACTGGGGAACGTGAGGAATCCGTTCCTGAAAGACGGTCTCCAGATGGTGGTGGACGGCTATTCCGTGGAGGAGATACGCGACATCATGGGCACCCGGGTGGAGTACCGCGAGGCACGGGAAGAGACGGAGGCCGGCCTGTTCAAGGCCATGGGTAAATTTTCACCGGCGTTCGGCATTATCGGTACGCTGATCGGGCTGGTCTTCATGCTCAAAGGCATGGGCTCGGCGGGTGGCGAAGACATGGCGGCGCAGGTGGGCACGGGCATGGCCACGGCCCTGATTACCACGTTCTACGGGGCGGTTATGGCCAACCTGTTTTTCCTGCCCATGGCAGAGAAGCTGATCAACGGGATCGGCACCAAGAGCACCATGCAGAATATGATTACTGAGGGGGTCTGTATGCTGCAGATGAAAAAGCACCCGCTGATTGTCCGGGAAAAAATAAATTCGTTCATCCCGCCCCGCGAGTGGAAACGGATGGAGCCCGGGCAAGCAGCAGGAGGAGGAGGATAGGAGACTAGCATGCCAAAGAAACGCAAAGAAGATGAAGGCCTGCCGGAGTATTTTGCCACTTTTGCCGACATGATGACACTGCTCATGACGTTCTTTGTGCTGCTGTTCTCCATGTCGACCATGGACCCGGTAAAAATGGCCGACATGGCGGCCTCCATGGAAGACAACCTTAGCGGCAGTGCCCGTGAGACCCGGATCCCGATCATGACTCAGAGCGATATTCTCAAGGAAGTGAAGGCGGCCATTGAAGAGACTCAAATGAACGAATTCGCCGAGGTCACGCACAGCCCGAAGGGGACCAGCATCACCATCGACAGCCGCTTTGCCTACGACGTTGGCAGCGCCGATCTGAAATCGGCCATCCACCCGTTCCTTAACCGGGTCGTCCCCATTATGGCGGACCCGGGGAACAGGTACCCCATCGCCATCGAAGGGCACACGGACAACCTGCCCACGGCGGGGGCGATCGCTGTCCGCTACCCCACCAACTGGGAGCTGTCGGCTGCGCGGGCGGCCAGTGTGGTAACCTACGTCATTTCCCAAGGCGTCCCCGGGGGTAAGCTGCGGGCGGTAGGATTTGCCGACCGCATTCCCTTTGGCACCAGCTGGACACAGACCCGTGTGGGCGTGACGGAAGAGATGGTGCAGGCCGGGAACAGCACCAACCAACTGCGGGCCAAGAACAGGCGGGTGGAAATTACCTTCCTGGCCGTTGGCTAACCCGCACAGGAGTCATTGATGTCTCTGCGGAGAGTAGGCTTTGCGAGCAGCCTGGTGATCTTGCTGGGCGGCGCTTCCCTGGCGATCAGCCAGGACTCGGGGCAGTTGTCCCAGAAATTGCTGCTGGAGAGCACCATTCAGCAGCGGGTTACCAATGCGATCTCCAAGATTTTAGACGAGTCCCAGTTCGTTGTAGATGTGAAGGTGGAGCTGACCTTCGGCGCAACCCGCCGGGCGGAAACGGTCTATGGAACCCCCGATGGGCGCCTGGTGGATCCGCAAGCGCTGTTAGGGGGCACGGCCGCTGGAGTGGTGGCCGGCAGGGACGCTTCGGCCCGCAGGGTTGTCAACCCCTTCCCCATACCCGGCTTCCCAGCTTTTGAGCGGGCTGATGCGGAGGGCGAACTGCGGGCGCTGGAGGAGGCGGAGCCTTCGGAGGGGACAGCTGCCAGCGGGAGCCTGGCGGAGGCGGAAACAGGGGGCATAACCACCGAAACGGGGGGCCTGCCAACCATCGAGTCGCTGGCTATCAGCGTGATCCTGGAGGACGGCGTATCACCGCAGATCATCGAGAATGTGCGCCAGGTGACCCTGGTGGCGTCCCGGTTTGATCGCGACCGGGGGGATGTTCTCTCCATTACCACCGCAGCCTTCAAGAATCGATTTCTCTCGTCGCCGGAGCGGGCCAGCGCCGGCACCGCACTGGCGCAGGTCCAAGCCCGGACACAAGAGGCGGAAAACCTGCGGCAGACTCTGGACGAGGCGCGGACCCGCAACGAGGAGTTGATGCAAGAGTTGCGGAACCGGGAGCTGGAATATCTGGAGCGGTCGGAAGACGAGCGCAAGCAGGCTCTGGCCGACCTGGCACAGGTCCAGGATGAGCGGGCCAAAGATTTGATTTTTCTCCAGCAGCAGCGTGAGGAACAAAACACGCGGTTACAGGAAGCCCTACTTCACCAGATTGACGAGATGCGCAAGGACCTGACCTCGGGCCGCCTGACACCCGATGAGGGCGGCATTGTGACGGCGCAGGTGACCTCGCTGGAGGATTCGCTCGCCGCCATGCGCATGGCCTTTGCCGCAGAACGGCAGAACTACGAGGACCAGATCAACAATCTGCTCCAGCCGGTGGAGCCGCCCCGGGCAGGATTCATGGCGGACAACCAAGTCCTGCTGGCGCTGATGGGTGTGGCCGTCGTCGTGGCTCTAGCGATCATCGCGGTGGCACTGATCAACTCGCGCAACCGGGCTCAGCAGGCCCCCGCGGCCATGCTGTATCCTCCGGCGCGGCCCTATCCCCGCCGCCGACCCCGCCGGCCAGCCCCGAAGGAGGCCAAGCCCAAGGCGCCGGTGGAGGAGGCTGAAACGGTGGCAGGAGAGATCCAGCCGGCCGAGGCCGAGGAGGCGGAAACGGTGGCAGCAGAGGTCGCGGAGGAGGTCAAGACGGCCGCGGAAGAGGTTGTCGGGTCTGTCGTCGAGCCCGCACTGGCGGTGGAAGTGCGCGCGCAGGAAGAGACGGCAGTGCCCCCCAGCCACGTGGAGGAAGATCCGGAGGTGCTGCAGTCCGAAGTAGGTTCGCTGCGGCAGTCGGTGGTATCTCTGAGCGTCGGTAAGCCAGAGTCGGCGACGCGCATCGTGAGCAGTTGGCTCCAGCAGGGGGCGCCAAGCGAAGCAGCAGCCGAAGAGGGCGCAGCAGCCGAAGAGGGCGAGTCACCGGAAGCGGAAGAAACCGTCGAGGAGGAGGAGGAGAGTTAGTATGGAGTATGCCAGCCTATCGGGCCTGGACAAATCTGCCATCCTTTTCCAGGTGCTGGGCGACGGCCTGGCAGTAACCATCTTCAAGGACCTGGGCGACACCGACCTGCGCAAGATCAGGGTCCGGGCGCGGGAGTTTACCGAGGTGCCGTTCAAGCTGAAGAAAGCCATCCTGGAGGAGTTTTACTTCAGTTTCATAACGGAAAAATTCAAGGCGGAAACGAGCGGCGATGCCAAGAAGCCCTTTGCATTCCTGGACAAGCTTTCTGATGAGCAGATGGCTTACCTGCTGGTGGGCGAAGCACCCCGGATCGCCGGCATTGTTCTGGCCCAGCTGAACCCGGAGCGCCAAATGGTGATCTACGATCGTCTGGACCCGGACCAGCGTATCGACGCACTGGTGGAACTGGGCGACACTGACGCCCTGAACCTGGAGGCCGTGGTCAGCGTGGCCAGCGACCTGCGGGAAAAGGCCCGCTACCTGCCCAAGGCTTCCGAGTTCGAGCGCGGGGGTGGCGAAAAACTGGCCGCCATGCTGAGCAAAATGAACATGGAGCAGGCTGACCTGTTTTTGGACAAGCTGAGCCAGGAAAATCCGGACCTGCTCAAGGAGGTGAAGCGGCACTACATTACTTTCACAGACATATTCCAACTTCCGGATAGCATATTGCGAGACGTGCTAAACGTCGTGGAGCTGGATGCTCTAGCGCTGGCGGCCAAGGGGGTCGATGAGGAGACCATGGAGCGGGCCATCGGCGTGCTGCCTCAGAAGAAGCAGGCCATGTATGAGCCGCTGGAAGGGGCCGTTTCCAAGCGGGAAGTGAACGATGCGCGGCGGAAGATCATGGCGCAAGTGCGCAAGATGCAGGACGAGGGCCAGCTGAACCTGTCGGACATCCTGGCCGGGGATATGGTGGAATAGCGCCCTAGCGAAGCAAACTTAAAGACCTTGGGGGGCCGAAGCGATTCGGCCCGTTTTATTTAGAGCGGGTGCTGGCAATCGATTTGGGAGCACGACAATGCTCCCCCCGCCAGTTCCCGGGAGCACGGGCGCACACCAACGGTGCTAGTTCGTGCTCCCGTGCTCCATGGCGGCCTGGGTGGCAGCGAGCCGTGCCACGGGCACCCACGTACCAGGTAAAGGGAGCACTCTGAAAGCATCATTCTGCTCACTTTTCTGTCAGCGCGAATCCCCGACCCTGGGATTAAAAGGACCAACGAGATGGGCACGTCCCGAAACATCGGGACTCGCCATGACAGCTGGGCACGGCACGCCGTGCCCCTACGGCATAATGTCCCTGGCGGCGGCGTCCCCTTCGGCTTCGCTCAGAGCCGCCTGGGCGGCAGCGAGCCGTGCTACGGGTATCCTGAATGGCGAGCAGCTGACGTAATCGAGCCCCACTTCGTGGAAAAAGCGGATGGAGTCGGGATCCCCGCCGTGTTCCCCACAGATCCCCATTTTGAGGCCGGGCTTGACGCGGCGCCCTTTTTCCACGGCGATGCGCACCAACTCACCAATGCCGGCTTGATCCAGGCTCTGGAAGGGGTCGCTGGGGTAGATTTCCAGCTCGAGGTAACGGGGCAGGAATGAGCCGGAGTCGTCTCGGGAGAAGCCGCTGCCCATCTGCGTGAGGTCGTTGGTGCCGAAGCTGAAGAAGTCGGCCAAGGGGGCGATCTCGTCAGCGGTGATGGCGCCGCGGGGCACCTCGATCATGGTGCCGATGGCCAGATGGGGGATGTCGCCGATATCCGCGCGGACCTGCTCATAAACATCGGTGATGATGGCGCGTTGGTGGCGCAGCTCCTTGTAGTGCCCCACGAGGGGGACCATAATCTCGGGGCGGACGTCGAGGCCTTCCTGGATCAATTCGGCGGCCGCTTCGAGAATAGCCCGGGCCTGCATCTCGGTGATTTCCGGATAGCTGATGCCCAAGCGGCAGCCACGGTGCCCCAGCATGGGGTTGAACTCTTCGAGCGCTTCCACGCGGGCGCGGATATCCTCTGGGGTCAGGCCCATTTCGGTAGCCAGGGCAACCTGGTGAATTTTTTCGTGGGGCACGAACTCGTGGAGCGGGGGGTCGAGGAGGCGAATGGTGACGGGCAGGCCGTCCATGGCCTGGAAGATGCCGCGAAAGTCGTCTTTCTGAAAGGGGAGCAGGCGCATGATGGCCTTGCGGCGGTCGGCCGGTGAATTGGCCAGGATCATCTGGCGGACGAACTTGATGCGCTCGGGCTCGAAGAACATATGCTCGGTGCGGGTGAGGCCGATCCCCTCAGCGCCCAGGCGGCGGGCCTGGGCGGCGTCCTCGGGCCGGTCGGCGTTGGCGCGGACACCCAAGCGGCGAACCTCGTCGCACCACGCCAGGAATGTATCGAGAATCTTGTTCTGACCCAGGTCAATGGCGGTGAGGGGCAGTTCACCCTGATAGACCAGTCCCCGGGTGCCGTTGAGGGTGATGACGTCTCCTTCCCGCAGCACGGTGCTGCCAATGCGTACTTCGCCCTGTTCGGCGTGAATGATCAGCGCCTGGCAACCCACGATACAGCACTTGCCCCAACCCCTGGCCACCAACGCGGCGTGACTGGTCATGCCGCCGCGGGAGGTGAGGATGGCCTCGGCGGCGTGCATGCCGTGAATGTCCTCGGGGCTGGTCTCGGTGCGCACCAGGATGACCTTCTCGCCCTGGGCCGCAAGCTCTTCGGCGCGGTCGGGGCTGAGGACGATTTTGCCAACGGCAGCACCGGGGCCCGCCGGGAGTCCCTCCGCGATAGGCTTGTGGTTGCGCTCAGCAGCGGGGGAGACCATGGGGTGGAGCAGTTCATCGAGCTGGGCCGGCCGGACGCGGGTCAGGGCGGTGCGCTGGTCAATGAGTCCGTCGCTTACCAGCTCAACGGCAATGCGCAGGGCTGCGAGCCCGTTGCGCTTGCCCACGCGGGTCTGGAGCATATAGAGGTGGCCGTCCTCGATGGTAAACTCCAGGTCCTGCATATCGGTATAGTGATTCTCCAGCAACCGGCTGTGCTGCAACAGTTCAGCGTACAGGGCGGGAAATTGCTGTTCCAGGGACGGCAGGGTGTTGCCATCATTGCGGCTGGCCTCGTTGAGGGGGTTGGGGGTGCGGATGCCGGCGACGACGTCCTCGCCCTGGGCGTTGGGCAGCCATTCACCGAAGAAGGCGTTCTCGCCCGTGGCGGGATGGCGGGAGAAGGCCACGCCGGTGGCGGAGGTTGCCCCCAGGTTGCCGTAAACCATGGACTGGATGTTGACGGCGGTACCCCATTCGTGGGACAGGCCCTCAATGCGCCGGTAGGCGATGGCCCGCTTGCCGTTCCAGGAGACGAACACGGCCCCCACGGCGCCCCAGAGCTGCTCGTAGGGATCATCGGGGAACGGCGCCGACAGCTGCGCTTGAATTTCGGCCTTGTAGTCTGCCGTGAGCTGTTGCAGGTCGGCCGGGGTAAGCTGGTAGTCGAACTCGTAGCCCCGCCGCGCTTTCAGGTCGTCGAGCAGCTGGTCCAGCCGCTGCCGGATGCCCTGGCCCTCGGGCGGCTGGATGCCAGCGGCTTTCTCCATGACCACATCGGCATACATGGTGATGAGGCGGCGGTAGCTATCCCAGGCAAAGCGCTCATCGCCGGTGCGGGCAGCCAGTCCGGGGAGCGTGTCGGTGGTGAGGCCGATATTGAGGACGGTCTCCATCATGCCGGGCATGGATACGCGGGCACCGGAACGCACCGAGACCAGCAGAGGGTCGTCGGGATCGCCGAAGGTGCGGCCCATAATCTCCTGCGTGCGGCGGAGAGCGCTGTCGACGAGCTCTTCCAGGCCCGGGGGATAGCTGCGGTCGTGCTCGCTAAAGTAGGTGCAGACCTCGGTAGAGATGGTGAACCCCGCCGGGACGGGCAGACCGAGGTTGGCCATTTCGGCCAGATTAGCCCCCTTGCCGCCCAGCAGGGCTTTCATCTCGGCGGACCCGTCGGCCCGGCCATTGCCGAAGGCATAGACGGTGGTGCTCATGCGCATGTGACTCCCTGAATGACCCCGCCAAATTAGCGCACTGCAACGCGGTGAGCAATGGAGCAACGCCACGCCGGGCGCGGCGGACGGGCTCCCGCGCTTGCCCCCTGCCAGCGTGCGGCGCTACCTTCGACCACCTTTGCAAGGAGCCAAGCATGCACATTGAACGTATCAATAAGGGGCAATGGGGTAAGATCCGAGCCTTTTTCGACCTGCGCACCGATGAGGGGTTGGTCATCAAGGGTTTCAAAATTGTGGCGGGTTCCAGTGGCCCTTTCGTCGGCATGCCGAGCCAGAAGAACAATGACGGTCAGTACTTCGACACGGTGGTGGCCGAGCAGGAGCTGAAGGATGCCATCACACGGCTGGCGATGGAGGCTTACGGCAGCGACATTGTACACGAGGGCCCACCGCCGGACGCCGAGCCGCCCCCGCTGGGCGATGATGACATACCCTTCTAGCCTCCGGCAGCCGGCACCCCTATTACGAGTCCTCTAGCAGCCCGGGGTCGGTGGGCGTAAGCCGGGGAGATGGAATCGTACGGTATCTGGTCACTCCTGCCGCCGGTGGCGGCGCTGGGGCTGGCGCTGTGGAGAAAGCAAATCTATCCGGCGCTGTTGCTGGGCGTGTGGATGGGGTGGTGGGTGCTGGAGGACTGGAACCCCATTGCGGCGGTGGGCGCCACGATTGCCGCCATCGTGGCCGTATTTGAGGACAGTGGCAGTACCCGGATCGTGCTCTATAGCCTGCTGGTGGGCAGCGTGCTGATCCTGATGGGCGCCACCGGCGGGGTGCAGGGCTTCGTGCAGTGGGTGAGTGACCGCCACTGGGTGACCAACCGGCGGCAGGCGCAGCTGGTGCCCTTTTTCCTGGGCATCCTCATTACCGTGGAGAGCTCCATCACCTCGCTGGTGGCCGGCACGGTGGGTCGGCCCCTGACGGACCGCTACCGGGTGAGCCGGGAGAAGCTGGCCTACATTTGCGACTCCACCTCAGCGCCTGTGTGCATGCTGGTGCCCTTCAACGGCTGGGGCGCCCTGGTCATCGGCTTGCTGAGCGTCCAGGGGGTGGAGAGTCCCGTGGGGGTGTTGCTGTCCAGCCTGGCATGGAATTTCTATGCCATGCTGGCGATTCTTATCGTGCTGCTGACCATTGTCAGTGGTCGGGAGCTGGGTCCCATGAAGGTGGCCGAGCAGCGGGCGCAAGAGGAAGGGAAGCTGCTGGCCGATGGCGCTGTCCCCCTTGTGGATGAGGCCGTACTGGGGGCGGCTACGCTGGAGGGCCTGCGCCCGCGGGCGGCCAACCTGGCGCTACCGATCCTGACCATGATCGGCACGATCGTGGCCGGCATCCTGCTCACCGGCCGGGCCGACGCGCCTGAGGGGTCCAGCCTGTGGCAAATGGTCCAGGCCAGTTCGGGGTCCACGGCGGTATTATGGGCGGTGGTTGCCAGCCTGGCCGTGCTGGTGCTGGTCAACCTGCAATTCTTACCGGGGCGGGGCGCTGCCGAGGGCAAACTTTCGGCGCAGACCTTCGTGGAGTTGTCGTTCAGGGGCATGGGCGGGATGATTCCGGTGGTGAGCCTGCTGGTGCTGGCCTTTGCGCTGGGTGGCACGGTGAAAGAGCTGGGGACGGGCGCTTACGTTGCGGAGCTGATCGGCGGCGTGGCCGGTCCGAAGGCGGCGGTGGTGGGGCTGTTCCTGTTGGCGTGCGTGATGTCGTTCGCCACCGGTACATCGTGGGGGACCTTCGCTCTGATGGTGCCGATTGCGGTCCCGCTGGCGCTGGCCATGGACGGCCATCTGCCGCTCTACCTGGCGTCGGTGCTTGGCGGAGGGGTGTTCGGCGACCACTGCTCGCCCATCTCCGACACGTCCATCATCTCATCCATGGCCTCCGCCTCCGACCACATCGATCATGTGCGCACGCAGATTCCCTACGCCCTGGTGGGGGCCGGGCTGACGCTGGGGCTGTACCTGGTGGTGGCGTGAGGCAGAGCGGCGCCGGACTGCGGGCACAGAGGCGTCCTGCCGCGCGGCGTAGCGAGTGCTTGGGATTGGGGCCTCGGCGGGCTGATATTAGGGGTGTCGCTGGCGCACGTTTCAGCGCGATTGGATGGATTGGCGCGTGACATGAATGATGCATCCCCGGATATAGGTCTCCCCCATGTATAAAATCCAGGAGGGCATGCTCTCGTGGCTGCTGCACAAGGTCACGGGCCTGGGCATTGTGGGGTTCCTGCTGTTCCATATCTGGGGTATGGCCAAGATGAACCAAGGCCCTGACGCCTTCAATGCCGTCATCGAGGCCTATAAGACACCGCTCTTCAAGGTGGGCGAAATCATGTTGTTGGGGGCGATCCTGTTTCACGGTTTCAACGGCATGCGGCTGATACTGGGGGAGTTCACGGCGTGGGCGCTGGAGCGGCATAAGCTGCTGCTCTATGCCACCTACGTCGTCGCGGGACTGCTCATGGCTGTGGGCGGCTGGTTCATCTGGTACCCCCGGACATGATGAACAGGGTGGCAACGACGGCGTGGTTCCTGCAGCGCATCACCGGCGTGCTGCTGTTCATCACCCTGGGCGGCCACTTTGTTGTCTACCACTACTTCATGGGGCCGGGGATGTGGGGCTTTGACTCCATCGGCTACGGCGCCACCGATCTGGAGACGCTCAGGCTGATGGCCGAGGACCCCGAACAGATGCGGTTCTACCTGTTGGCCAGATTCTTCGCCCAGCCGGTCTGGAAAGTGTTCGACGTGACCTTTATCTCCCTGGCCTCCTTCCACGGCTTTTACGGCGTCAGCACCTCCATTGACGACCTGGTTAGCTCCCCCCGGTGGCGCAACATCGGCAACTGGACCGTCTACGCGCTTGGAGCCGTCATCTGGTTTATCGGCGTGCGGGCGGTGGTCATATTCAACCCCGAACTGTTCTAGGGGCTGCCACGGTCCACCGATTCGATGCCATTGTTGTGGGCGCGGGAGGCGCCGGCCTGAGGTGCGCCCTGGAGCTGAGCGAGCACGACTATTCCGTGGCGGTGATCTCCAAGCTGTACCCCGTACGCAGCCACACGGGGGCGGCTCAGGGCGGCGTGGGGGCCGCCCTGGGAAACGAGGAGGAGGACAAGCCGGAGTGGCACTTCTTTGACACGGTGAAGGGGTCGGATTACCTGGGGGACCAGGACGCCATCGAGCTCATGTGCGAGGAAGCGATCGCGGCGGTGTACGAGCTGGAGCACTTTGGCCTGCCCTTCAGCCGGACGCCCGATGGCAAGATCGCCCAGCGGCCCTTTGGTGGCCACACCCGGAACTTCGGTGAGGCGCCCGTGAAGCGGGCCGCCTATGCCGCAGACCGCACCGGCCATATGATTCTCCACACCCTGTTCGACCAGTGCGTGAAGAAGGAGGTGCGCTTCTTCAACGAGTTCTACGTCCTGGACCTGCTGAAGGATGGCGACGCCTGCCTGGGCGTGGTGGCGTATGAGCTGGCCACCGGTGAGATTCACATTTTTCAGGCCAAGGCCACCTTTATCGGCACGGGTGGGTATGGCCGGGTCTATTCCATCACCTCCAACGCGCACGCCTCCACGGGCGACTGCATGGCGGTCTGTCTGCGGCGGGGGATTCCCCTGGAGGACATGGAGTTCGTCCAGTTCCATCCGACCGGGCTCCGGCGGCTGGGGATCCTGGTTTCCGAGGCGGCGCGGGGCGAGGGCGGCATTCTCCGCAACCGGGAAGACCTGGACAACATCGGCAGCGGCAAGGACGGCTTTATGGCGGCCGTGGCGCCCACGGTCAAAGACCTGGCTCCCCGGGACATGGTCGCCCGGGCCATCTACGACGAAATCAAAGCCGGCCGGGGCATTGACGGCAGTGGCGACACCGGCTCCGACTATGTCTACCTGGACCTGGTCCACCTGGGCGAGATGGTGATCAACACCAAGTTGCCCGACATCTCCCATTTTTCCCGCACCTACCTGGCGGTGGACCCCATCGTTGAGCCCATTCCGGTGCAGCCCACCACCCACTACGCCATGGGCGGCATCCCCACGGACACCCAGGGCCGGGTGATGCGCAATGCCCGGAACGAGCCCGTGGAGGGGCTTTACGCGGCGGGTGAGGTGGCCTGCGTTTCGGTGCATGGAGCCAACCGGCTGGGCACCAACTCGCTGGTGGACATCGTCGTTTTTGGACGGCGGGCGGGGGCGGATATGGCACGCTACCTGAAGGACGCGCAGTTCGGGCACATCGGCAGTGAGCCCGATGCCTTTGTGCGCAGCGAAATCGACCGGCTCAAGCATGGCGGCGGCAAGGAACGCGTGGCCGATATCCGTAAGGCCATGCAGAGCGTCATGATGGTCAACAGTGGCGTCTTCCGTACGGAGGAGAACCTTACCACCGCCCGGGACACCATCGCCGAGCTGCGGCAACGCTACCGGCAGGTTGGGGTGGGCGACCAGAGCGACTATTTCAACACGGAACTGGTGGAGGCCGTGGAGTTGGGCTTCATGCTGGACATCGCCGGTACCATCGCCGAGAGCGCCCTGAACCGCACCGAAAGCCGGGGCGCCCACTCACGGGAGGACTACCCGGAGCGTGACGACAAGAACTGGCTGAAACACACCTTTATCAGCGTCGACGAAGATGGGCAGGTGAGCTTTGACTATAAGCCGGTGACCATCACCAAATTCAAACCAAAGCCGCGGGTATACTAGCATGCAGGTGACAGTAGAGATTTGGCGCTACGATCCGGTTACGGAAGAGTCGCATTTTGACAGTTTCGTGCGGGAGGCCGACCCCACGGAGCGGGTGCTGGACGTGATGCTGGCCATCAAGGACGAGGATGACGGATCCGTTGCCTTCCGGAAATCGTGTGCCCATGGGGTCTGCGGATCCGACGCCATGGAAATCAACGGCCTCAACCGGCTGGCTTGCCAGGTGCTGATTCAAGACCTGGAGACCGACCTGATCCGCATCCGGCCGCTCAGGGGGATGAAGGTGCTACGGGACCTGATTGTGGACATGGACCCCTTTTTCGAGGGGCTGAAGCAGGTGCAGCCCTATTTCATCCCGGCCGAGGAGGCGCCGGCCACCGAGTACCGCCAGTCCATCGACGAACGCGCTGCCTTTGACGACACCACCAAGTGCATCATGTGTGGCGCCTGCACCACCAGTTGCCCCTCATTCTGGAGCAACGACGCCTATCTGGGTCCAGCCGCCTTCGTCAAGGCGCATCGCTTCATTTTCGACTCCCGCGACGCCGGCGATTCAGTTCGATCTTGCTTCCGACCACGGAGGCTTGCTGTTGCTCCCGCAAGCTCGTGGTCGCTCGTGTGAACATAGTACCTAAACGTGGTGTTCACGTTTTCGTGCCCAAGCACTTTTTGAACCATAGCGACGTTCGAGGTTGCACGCGCCAGCCAGGTCGCGAACGTATGACGGAGGTTATGCGGATTCACGTTAATTGGTTCATCGTTACACCGCGCTGTCTTGACGATCTCGCCGGCAAGTTGCCGCACGTTGAAGCGTTTGTTGGCCTGCGTGATGAAGAGAGGCCCTGACCTTGGGTTACCGCGAGTTCGAAGGTGAAGCGCAACCGCTGCCAGAGCAGCGCGGTTTAGCGGTACCCACCGTTCCTTCAATCCTTTATGCCAGGAACTAGCCAGGAAGTGTTTTTGGTCGCTTGTAACTCCTTTGTTTACAAGCACTTACAATGGAGGCGGGGGGAATCGAACCCCCGTCCCGAGACACTTCGGGTGCGGTTTCTACGTGCGTAGTCGGTCGTTTGCATCTCGACGCGGGAGCCGCTGGCCGACAGGCTTCTCCGTTGTCCAGCTCGACTGTTGTCTCGCCGGCGTGCGGCCAGAGCAGCACACGCCAGCCAGCCTACGATCGTCGTTCGAGCAGTCTAGTAGGCGTCGTCTGCCGAACGGGTGGCCTAGTTAGGCCGCCATGCGCAACTGAGAGTTGGCATTTAAAAGGTTTTTTGCCAGGTGTTTAACCAGGCCTCCTGACAACCTGGGCACGCGGCCGTCACCGTCAACTTGTCCGGTCGAACCCATTTCGCCCCCGGAACTCGTGGGTGAGACTCTGTTTCCTTTCGCGTTTGCGTGAAAGCAATGTATCGTAAGTTATCAGTTGTCAGTTCTCAGTCAAACTCACTGGTCGCGTCAT
>JADFSS010000020.1 GCA_022560655.1 Candidatus Neomarinimicrobiota bacterium | reverse complement strand
TAGGGCGTGCCCTCCCCGAGGTAGCACAGGATGGCGTTGGACTCCCTCAACAATTCCCCTTCTTTTGTCACGAGCACCGGCACCTTGCCATCGGGGTTAATTTTCAGAAATTCCGGCGTCCGGGGCTTGATCCGGGTGGAAGGGATCTCCTCCCAGTCGTAGTCCTCCCCCAGCTGGGCAAGCAGCAGCCGCACCTTGTAACAGTTCCCCGAGGTCATCATGCCGTAGACTTTGTACATACCGGTGCGAGCCTCCTGTGGTGGGTGATTGGACGGCCCAATGTTACGGCGGGGCGCGATGGCATTCAACAGGGTCGGGCGGGGGCTGCGGTGGTAAGTTACCCCCTGGTCACCCCACCACCCACTGGAGGAACCATGGACCAGCGCGCCATCGATCTGTTTGACGAGTACACCCACACGGGGCTGGAGCGTAGTGCGTTCCTGAAGCGGCTGGCCGTGCTGGCCGGCGGGGTAGTTGCGGCCCAGGCGTTGCTGCCCCTGCTGGAGGTGAACTACCTTCACGCCCAGGTGGTCGCTCAAAACGACGAGCGCATCCACTCCAGCCGGGTCACCTTCGAGGGTGCGGACGGGCCGGTGCAGGGCTACCTGGCGCGCCCCAACGACGACAAGAAGCACGCCGGCGTGGTCGTGATCCACGAGAACCGGGGGCTGAACCCCCACATCGAGGACGTGGCGCGCCGGGCGGCGCTGGCCGGCTTCGTGGCTCTGGCCCCCGATGCCCTCTCCAGAATGGGGGGCACCCCCGATGACAGCGACGAGGCCCGCAGCATGATCTACCAGCTGGACAGCGAGACCACCCGCGCCAACTTCGTGGCGGCGGCGGCCCACCTGCGCCAGCACCCCCACTGCACCGGCAAGGTGGGCTGCGTGGGCTTCTGCTGGGGCGGCGGCATGGCGAACCAGCTGGCGGTGCGCGACCCCCAAATGCTGGCGGCGGTGGCCTTCTATGGGCGGCAGGCCGACGCCAGGGACGCCAGGCGCATCAAGGGGGCGCTGCTGCTGCACTACGCCGGGCTGGACAAGCGCATCAACGCCGGCATCGCGGCCTACGAGGAGGCCCTTAGGGCCGCCGGAGTAGACTACACCCTGCACATGTACGATGGCGTGAACCACGCGTTCCATAATGACACCGCCCCTACCCGCTACGAAAAGGCGGCCGCCACCCTGGCCTGGAAGCGCACCGTGGCGTTTTTCGAAGCGCAGCTGAGGTAGGAACGACGCCCCCAAGTCCAGTTCATCCTTCGAGAGCCTCAGGGTGACCTGGCACCGGCTTAGGGTGATCCCAGGGCTGCGCACCTAGAGCGATCGTCACCCTGAGCCCGTTTGCCGACGGACTTGATAAGGTCTGCGAGAGTGATTGTGAAAACGGATTTTGTCTCTCAAGTTGCAGTCAGATTTATCCTCTGGCAAAAAGTCATTTGATGACATTCTATATTATTGTAGTTTTTCAGGAGACGCTCGGCAGTTGGAGTCATCAATAACAGGAGGAAGTTATTATGCCAGAACAGCCCCCGAAGTTTTATAAGAATCCCTCAGTGGCTACTATCTTGTCATTCTTTTTCATGGGGCTTGGGCAGATATACAATGGACAAATAGGTAGGGGGTTTATGTTCATTGTTCTTTATGTCATTTCGATCGTCCTGATGTTTGTCATGATCGGCTTCATCACCACGCCGATACTATGGATTTGGGGAATGATTGATGCAAACTCCTCAGCAAAAAAAATTAACCTAGCTCTAGCCGCGGAATGATTCATTTCGGGTTGGATGCAAATTAGGCAAGAACAAAAGCTCCTTCACCACCGCTCACACCCGCTATGACCAGGCGGCCGCAACCTTGGCCTGGGAGCGCACCGTGACGTTTTTCGAGGCCCAGTTGCAGTAGGGACGGCGGGATTTACCCTTTACGCTACCCACGGATATAGCCGAACTTTCAGCCGCACCCCCCAAACCTAACCTGGAGGAACCTATGAACGCTATCAACGGTCGCGTGATCAAAGCAGCCGTGGGCGGCTTTGTGGCCATGTTTCTGCTCAGCTACGTCTGGTACGGTGTGGTCATGGCGGGCTGGTATGAGACCAACTTTGCCAACATGGCCGCTGCCGAGGGTGACATGTCCATACTCCTTATCGCCGTCGGCTACGTCATCATGGCCTTTCTGCTGGCCTATGTTTACCCTTACGGCTATAAGGGCGGCAGCGGCACGTCGGAGGGTATGCGCTTTGGCGTCATTATGGGGCTAATTATCGGCCTGCCCCTCGCCTTTGTGGGTGCCGGCGCCTGGAATGTTGAGCTGGGCCCCAGCCTGGTGGACGGTATCTACAAGGTGGTTGAGATCGGTGTTGGCGGGACGGTCATCGGCCTGCTCTACGGCACCGATGAGCCGGCCGCTGCGCCGGCTGCTGCGCCCTCACCGCCACCCGCCGCGCCGGAAGCCCCCGCCGCCGAGGAGTAGGCCCCACAGACATGGCACCGCCTGCCGGGACACCCCTCGGCTGGCGGGCAGGGCACCCCCCCCTAGCTGCGACGCTGCTGCACCTTGACGCGGCTCCGGCGCGGCCCTAATGTAGGCGCAATGCCTACGCCCAAGCCCACACCATCCACCCCGGCCCGGGACCCCCGCGGCCGCTTTCTTCCCGGCGTCAGCGGCAACCCCAACGGCCGCCCGCGCAAGTCCCCCCCGAGCCAGCCCGACCCCACCGCAACCCTGACTACGCCCGAGCCGGTCACCGCCCTCGTGCGGCGGCGGCTGGCCCAACCCGTGAGCGCGCTGCCTATGGAAGTCGGCGGCCACCAGTCCATCGGCGAGGGGTTGGCCGACACCCTGCTCCGCGAGGCCCTCTACGGCCGGGACCGCCTGCGGGCGGTCAGTGCGGTCATCGACCGGCTGGAGGGCAAGCCCCGGCAGGCCGCCGACGCCGAATTGCCGGAGAAGCCCGACCTGGTGGTCATCGGGTGACCTACGCCATCCGTAAGGCGGACATGCGGCCGCACCAGCGCGCCTGGTGGGACCTGGACCACTACATCCGCCTGCTGGTGGGGGGCAAGGGGTGCGGCAAGACCCACATCGGCGCCCTGCGGGCCATCTGGCTGAGCCACGTGAACGCCCCCGCACCCGGCATCTGCGTCAGCCCGTCTTACCCCATTGCCTGGCGCACCATCATTCCCACGCTGAAGGGCCTGCTCCGCCGCGCCGGGCTGAGCTATCACTACAACGACCTGCGCAAGGCGTTCCACATCCGGGACTGGGACGGCGCCATCTGGCTGGGCTCGGGCGAACTGCCCGACTCGCTGGTGGGCCCCACTCTGGCGTGGGCCTGGATCGACGAGCCGTTCCTCCAGAAGAAGGGGGTCTTCGACGAGATGATCGCCCGAGTGCGCCACGCGGACGCTGCCCGCCGGGAGATCAACCTCACCGGCACCCCCGAGACCCTCAATTGGGGCTACGACGTAGCCATGAATGACGAGGGACGCTATGACCTGGGCATGGTGGTGGGCCGCACCCGGGACAACCCCTCCATCCCCCCGCAGACCATCGCGGCCATGGAGGCGGCCTACACCGAACAGATGCGGGCGGCCTACCTGGAGGGGCGCTTTGTGAACCTCACCGCCGGGCGGGTGTACAGCCCCTTCGACCGGGACCGGCACCTGCTCAGCCGGCCCCATCTGCCGGCCTCGCGGCTGCTGCTGGAGGCAGGCATCGACTTCAATGTGGACCACATGACCGCCGTGGTGTTCGTGCGCGGCCCCCATTGGCTCCATGTCATCGACGAGCTCCGCCTGAGCAATGCCAACACCTTTCAGCTGGCGGCGGCGCTAGGTGAGACCTACCGCGGCATCACCGTCTACCCCGATCCCGCCGGCAACGCCCGACATAGCAGCGCTACCCGCAGCGACCACCAGATCCTCCGTGACAGCGGCTTTACCGTACTGGCCCACCGCGCCGCGCCGCCGGTGAGGGACCGGGTGAACGCCGTGAACGGCCTGCTGCTGGGCAGTGATGACGGCGGCCCGCTGCTCACTTTGGAGCCGGGGCGCTGCCCCTGGCTGGTGAAAGACCTGGAGCAGAACGTCTGGCGCGCGGGCGAGATCGACAAGCTGAGCGACCGGTCCGCCACCCACGCGGCAGACGCCCTGGGCTATGCCGTGGAGTACCAATTTCCTATTCAACCGCAGGGAGTGACTTATGGCCAACGCTGGTGATTTTCAAAACGCATTTCCCGTGCCCCCCGAGGCCTGGCTGGCCGACCAACTGGAGGACCTGAAGCAGGGGCGCTTCACCGCCTTCATGGCGCGGCGGGAGGAGATTCTTGACATGTATACCGGGGACGATCTGGAGAGCTCCGTGAAGGCCTACTTCCGGGACCCGGAGCGCCCCGGCGGCTCCCTATACCCCGCCCTCGAGCAGGCCCCCCTGGCACGGCAAAACTTGCTGGACCGCTTCGTCCGGCGACTAGCGCTGGTCTACAAGCAGCGGCCCGACTACCCCATCGGCGACGCCGCCTGGCCCGAGGGCTACGACCTGCTGCGCCGCTGGCTCTTCTTCAAGGCCGCCGAGCGCAAGGCCGCCCTGCTGGGCACCGCTCTGCTCCATCCCCTGGTGCGCAGGGGCCGGCTGGACTGGGACTTCATCTGGTACTACCTGCCCTTATTCGGCGATGACCCCCTCACACCCGAGGCCGTGCTCTACCCCCTCTCCACGCCCTCCGCAGACGTGAGTGGCAACGCCCGCCTGCGCTGGGCCTACTGGGATGCGGCGCAGCACTACATCATGGACAATGAAGGCACCATCGTGGAGGAGCCGTTCGGCGGCCGGGAACACCCCTACGGGCGGCTGCCCTTTGTGAGCATCCACCCCCGGCCGCAGGTGAACGAGTACTTTGCCGAGGGCTACGGCGGCCCGCTGGCCGACGCCAACGTGGCCATCAACCTGGCCCTCACCGAAATGCGGCTGGGGGTGCGCCTGAACCTGCTGGGCCAGCCGTGGACATCAGGGCTGCCGGTGGGCGACCGCATCAAACTGGGGCTGAACAACGTACCCAATCTGCCCGAGCAGGGGGAACTCCATTTCGCCGCCCCGACGGCCAACATGCAGGCCGCCATCGAGTATATCCGCGCTGAGTACGAGAACGCCGCCCAGAACCTGGGCGTGCAGGTCCAGTGGGGCAGCAGCGCCGACCAGCCGTCGGCGGATAGCCTGCGGGTGCGGGCCATCGAGCTGCTGGAACGCCGGGAAGACGACGTGGCCGTCTGGCTGCAGGCCGACAACGAGGTCTACGACCTGGAGCGCGCCATCTGGCCCCACCACCTGCCCGGCGAGCTACCCGCCCACCGCCGGGTGAACTTCGCCGAGGTGGCCTTCCCCAAGACCGGCGCCGAGCAGCGGGCCGACCTGGCCTGGCGCTTCGCCCACGGGCTGGATAACCCCGCCGCCCTGCTGCGCCGGGAAGACCCCGACGGCTTTGCCGATGACGCGGCGGCCCGCGCCTTCATCCGGGAGAACCTGGCGTTGACGAAGGAATTGGCCCCAGCGACGTTGGCGGAGAGCGGGGAGCCAGCGAAACCCTGAGGGTGGAGGCCGCCCTACCCCTGCTGTGCCACGTAGTAGTCCAGCAGGTTGCGGATCATGCGCTGGTAGCTGCCCTTGCGCACGCCCGCCTTGCGCTTGAAATAGTCCAGGCTGCGGTTGCTCAGGCGGAGGGTCACCTTGGTGGATTCATCCAGCGACAGCAAGTCGTCGGGGGACGGTAGAAACTTTTCCACATTTTCGGGCAGGCCCTGAGAGACGCTGCCGGTTTCCTTGCTCATCATAACTCCTGTGATCGCGCCATCCTCTGGCGCTGTTGTCATTAATATTGCCATATGAATGTACATACGTATGTATGGCTAGCGCAAGCATTATTACCCTGGCGACGAGCCGAGGCGCCAGCTCATGGGGGGGCTGTTCCCGGGAACTGGCCCACCCAGCATGCAGCTGCGTCAATGCCCGCACTTGACCGCCGCATGCGGGGGCTGTAGGTTCGGTCACGGCAGGAGGGGCAAGTGCCCCGCCGGCCCCGCCACTGGCGGAGTACGCCGCCCGCAGGTTCGCTACCTGCTCCTGCCTCTACAAGCGCCCCCTGGCTGATCACCAGCGGGTTGACATCAGCAAAAGCGGTCGTCCGGAGTTCTAACCGCTCTCCGGGGGCCGCTTTTGCGTTGTCGCCAGAATTATGACGTATCGCTGCGACACGTGCCGCCACGAGTTCGGCCACCAGCCCCGCCGGGGCACCCCCCTGCCGCGCTGTCCCCGCTGCGGCGGCTTCACCCGCCGCCTGGGCGGCCCGGCCATCCGTACGGCGCCCGACCCCTACGAGCGCATGGTGCGCGACGGAGAGCTCGTGGGCAGCGACAGCGAGGATATTTCATGACTCACACACGAGGTAAACATGTCAACTGAAACGCCTAACCCAGCGCCCAAGACGGTGCCCTACGACCGCTTCTCGGAAGTTGTGTCCGAGCGCAACGATCTAAAGGCCCGTCTGCAGGCGCAGGAAGAGGCGGAGGCCCACCGCAGCCGCCGCGACCTGGATGAGAAGCAGAGCCTTAAGGCGCTCTACCGCCAGGAACAGACGGCCCGGGAGACCGCCGAATCACGGGCCAAACAATGGGACCACTACCAGGCTCAGCGCCGCGATGCGTTACTATCGAAACTAGCCACAGCCGAAGAACGCGAGGACCTGGCCGGGCTCTCCCTGGAGAAGCTTGAGAGGCAGGTGGAGCGGCGGCTGGAACACAATCGCACAGGCGCAGGGGGCCATCCCGGCCGCCCAGGACGGCAGCCGGGACCGGATAAACTGCCCCCCCTGAGCCAGCAGACCACCGAGCAGCGCCGCCTGAGCCACCAGGCCCGGCTAGCTGCCTACCAACAGTGAGGAACTGATTTATGGCCAACGTAACCGTAACCACCGCTGCCAACTTTATCCCGGAGGTGTGGAGTGACGCCATCCTGGACTACGCGGAGCGGCGGTTCAGACTCAAGAACCAGGTCACCGACGTCTCATCGCTCATCACCAGCGGCGCCGACACCATTCACGTGCCCCGGGTGGACGAGGAGACCGCAGCGGCGAAGTCCGCCGATACCTCCGTGACCTTCGCGGCCAACACCGACGCCAAGACCGACATCTCCATCAACCAGCACTTCTACGAGGCCAAGCGCATCGAGGACATCGTGCGGGTCCAGGAGAACGCCGATCTGTTCAACCTTTACGCCCGCTCCATGGGCTACGCCCTGGGCAAAAAGGTGGAGAACTACCTGGCCGTCGATGTGCTGCAATCCGCCACCGCCAACGACGTGACCCTGGCCACCGACAACACCCCCACCGCTGCGGAACTTCGCGCGGGCATCCAGAAACTCATGGATCTGGGTGTCGACCCGGCGGCTGTAGGCGTGGACGCCTACTTCTATGCCTCCCCGGCGACCTACCTGAATCTCCTTGGGCTGGACCAGTTTGTCTCGTGGCAAAAGGTGGGTCCCGCCAAGGAAAGCGGCAACACCACCGGCATCCTCGGCGAGGTCTACGGCATCCCCACCTACCAGTCCATCGACTGGGGGAGCGCCGGCACCACCGGCGAGGAGACCGCCACGCTGTTCACCCGCGAGGCCATACTGTTCGCCATGCAGATCCAGCCACGGGTGCATGCCCAGTACATGGCGCGGGAGCTGGCCACGGAGGTGGTGGCCGACGTCCTGTTCGGCGCCAGCCTGACCCAGTCCGCCGCGGACGCCGCCGGGCAGGTGGTGAACTTCAACAACCCGTAGAGATGTGACGGGTGTGGGCCCGGCTGCGGTCGGGCCCCCCGCCACCCTGGAGCAACATGGACTATCTGCATTTCAAACGGCCTGACGGCACACTGTTTCACAAGCTGCCCACCATCCCCAGACGCCAGCTCAAGGCGTATGTGGCCAGGGGCTGCGAACTGCTGAACCCGGAGGCGAGCCGCCCCCGGCGTGTGTCCCGCAAGGCCCACAAGCCCGCCAGCGCGGGCAAGGAGCAAGCACATGGCACTGGCAATTGACGGCGTGCCGGTGGCTGCATCGGCCACCGAACTGGACCAACGGGCGCTGAGCGCCACCCTTCCAGACGTATCGACGGCGGGGCAGGCCTACGTGGTCTCCCCCTGGGCGGGGAAAGTGACGGCGGTCTATAGCGTGCTCAACGCCGCCATCGCCACGGGGGACGCCACCCTCACGGTGAAGAACGACGCCGGCAGCAGCATGGGGACCATCACCATCGCCAACGCCGCATCGGCCGCCGGCGATCTGGACTCGCTGACCCCTACAACCAACAACACGGTCTCCGCCGGCGACCGCATCGAGGTGGAGACCGACGGCGGTTCCACCAACGCCGTGGCGGTGGACCTGACCATCGTGGTGCAGATCACCTGACCGGGGCCGTGCGCACCAACCCTGCCAGCGCCCTGGAGACTCTCCGCAGCAGGCCCGCCATCGGTATGGTCAGTTCGTTCGGGGCCTCCCTCGTGGCCCTGGAACTCTGGCTCAGGGTGGCCGCCGTGGCGGTGGGTCTGGCCATCGGCCTGGTGACCCTCATCATTAAAGTAAAGGAACTGAAACATGGTTGACCTATGGACCGGCCTCCCCGGCGAAGTGCAGTCCGCACTGCTGATGCTGGGTTTTTTCCTGGCATCGGTGCTGGCGGGAGCCACCCGCAACCCCTTCGACAATGCCCTCATCGCCTGGCTGCGGCGCAAGTGGGACGAGTCCCGTCCCGCCGGCGACGAGTAGCCTGAAGGGGGCAGCATGAGCCATCAATACTGCACTGAAACCGAATTCCAGCGCCACGCCCCGGAGGCGGTGCCCTACGTGGACCCCCGACGGAAAATCACCGGCTGGGAGCTCCACTCGGGAACCGTCTACAAGGCCCACCAGACTGGCAGCATCGCCGTGTTATTCATGGACGGCACCGACCTGGGCTCGGCTGAGGCCAACCTTGCCGCTGTGGACGCCGCAAATGAGTGGTTTTACGACTCTGCCCCCGATGTGGTCTACGTCTACAACGCATCTGCGAATCCCGACACCCTAAACATGGAGGCCGGGGAGGACCACGCGACCGCCATTGCCTGGCTGCTCCAACAGGCCTCGGCCCTCATCGACGAGGTGTTGGATGCCCACATCCAAGTGCCGGTGCCCAGGAACCGCTCTGGCGCCTACCCCGCCAGCATCATCCGGGCCACTGCCTTCCAAGCCGCCTACATGGCGACGCTGGACCAGAATCCCGCCCTGGCCGAGACTTATGCCGGCCGGCTGGAGAACGAGCACGGCCGGGGCCTGCTGGACCGCATCAACGAGGGGGCCATCCGTCTCCCCGGTGAGGTGGACCCGGGCGCGGCGAGGGGCGAGGTGTCGGAGGTGGCGGTTACCGGCGGCCTGGCGCTGGTGGAAACCCGGGGGCTCGCCACCGGCATCGCCTGGGATTTGGTGAAGGTGATCGTCACCCAGGGTGGCGCCCTGGGCACGGCCACCTACTCCATCTATGGCTACGACGACGCCACCAAACAGCTCAAGAACCGCCTGCTCGTGGAGGACGAGACCATCAACGGGCAGTACCAGGAACTGGCCTACGGACTGACCCTCCGCTTCCAAGGCGACGATAACGACACCGCCGACCTCAACGACGAGTGGGAAGTGGAGCTCCGCGGCGCGGAGGAAACCGTCACACACGGCATCCACACCCACCAGGCGGTGCGCGGCTAGGGCGGTGGCGCTCACCTACAACAAGCTGTTCTGGGGCACCGTCCTCACCGGGCTGGAGGCGCTGCTGGAGGCCGAGCTGAGCCCCGGCGTACGGGTCGTCATCTCCGGCGTCCACCAGAAGCACGGCACCGCGCGTGTGCGCCTGGCACCCCTGTCCACGTCCTGGCTGACCCGGGAGAGCACCGGCGAGACCCGCTCTTACACCGTGGAGCTCACCTACAGCGCCGACCTGAAACCAGGCCGCAAGGGGCTGCAGCACCTGCTGGATATGCAGGCCCGCCTCAACCGGCTGGTGACCAACAATACTGTCCGCGCCCCTGGCGGCGCCTACGCCTGGCACGATGCCCGGCTGGTGCACACGGAGATTAACCCGCCCCGGCAGGCGGGGGAGCCGGAGCAGGGGGGGCTGCTGCGCAGCACTTTTCTTTGCACCGTCACGGAACCCATTTCATGAACCCCACCACCGCAACTATTTTGAAGGAGTACCAGCATGGCCATTAACGCCGACGTACACGCCCCCCAGCAGTGGGAGCTCGCCATCGGCGAGGAAATCGCCCTGGGTACGGCCCAGACCACGGCAGCCAGCTTCAAGCTGCTTCACATCATCCACCACGGCAGCGTGGCCCTTTCGGGCCTCACCCGGGACACTACTCAGCGCGCCCGGGGCCAGCGGGTGATGCACACCCAGGACGTCTACCTCACCAAGGCGGGGGGCCAGGTGAGCCTGCCCTTCGTCGCCATCGCCACCAGCGCCACGCTGGACTATCTGCTCTACCTGGTGATACAAGACCTGGTCAGCGAGGCCGCCAGTACTCCCTTTGCCAAGGTGTTCGAGTGGGACAGCGCCACCACCCAACCCGACTTCGCTGCCATCAGCGGGGCCGCCAGCCCCGGCAAACTGGTGACGCTGCTCCAGCGCGGCCCCATCGCCAGCGAGCACCGGCGGCTGACGTCGGCTATCCTGCGGGAGCTCACCCTCCGGCTGGACCCCCCGCTTAACGGCGGCCGCCTTACTTGCGAGGGCACCTTCTGGTCCGGCCTGAGCAACGCCTTCTCTCCCAGCCAGAACCAAAGCATTACCGGCGCCACCCAGCCCGGCACGGCCTACTACCACTTCGCCACCCTGGCCACCAAGACCCTCGGCGGCAGCGACTTGGTGCTGGGGGGCTTTGAGCTGCGCCTGGAAAACCGCGCCGCCCGGGTGGGCAGCGATGCCAGCGGCGACGCCCAGACCTACGCCCTGGGGGTACCCGGCTACCGCGCCACCGGCAGCGTGACCGTCAAGTACGACGACAACACCAAGGACACCATCGACAACTTCCTCACATCAGCCTTTGATACGCAACTGGTGCTGGCCTGGGGCAGCGGCGCCGATCCGGTAACAACCGACGGCGACCTACTCATCAAACTCAACGTCAACTTTGCCGGCAACGCCTTCGACTTTGGCCGCGAGGACGGCGTCTTCCTCACCCTCCCCTTTGTCTGCGTGGACGACGGCACCAACGAGGCCGTGGAGATCGAGATCGCCAACGCCGCCGATCGGGCCTGGAGCTAGGGCGACGCCGTGAGCCGACTTACCCTCAGCAGCGGCCGCCAGGTGGCCCTCCAAGACCTCACCTGGGCCCAGCGCGAGACCTGCGAGAACGCCACCACCGTGCGCCTTCTCGATGACGGCGCTGTGGAGGTGCTGAACCTGGCGGCGGCCCGCTCCCTGTGGTGCTGCTACGGCCTAGGCCTGGACGAGACCTCCGCGCTGGACCGTTACGCCAGCGCCGAACTGGACGAGATCATGTCCGAGGTAAAGGAGCGGGCCACTCGGGCCAAGGACCCTACCGGGCCGGGCAGCTCGCCCTCAACGTCTGGCTGAGCTGGCACGGCGACACATGCGAAGGCTGCCCCTTTCACCACTTCCCCTACCGGGCCCAGCATCCAGTGACGGGCCAACAGGTGGAGATCACCCATGAGCGCCAACTCCGGGCCCTCGTCGGGCAGGTTACCAGGAAGCAGCCCGCCGCGGCCACGATGGGTCAGCAGCTCTACGCCCATCTGCGGCTATGCGCCTGCCCAATGCAGCTGTACCACCTCTGGAGCCAGCGTCAAATCGGCCGCTACTGCTACGCCAGCCAGTTTCGCGTCCCCCCCTTCGCCGGGGACTACGACGCCCAGCCCGCCTGGTGGCTGGATGCGGCCGCCATTGTGGCCACGGAAATGGCGGCCTGTGCCCGCTGCCAGTGTAGTCGCTGCGCGCACGGAGGAGGACTGAATCATGGCGCGTAAATCATTACCCCTTAAACACATGAGCCCATCTCTGCTGGCTCTGGTCCGGCAGGTGCGCAACCTGCTTCAGGCCCTGGGCGGACGGCAGACGTTCATGCCCCGGGCACGACTGGTGACGGCCCGGTCGCACCCTCTCCTGGCAGGCCTGGGAGCAGCCATTCCGGGCGGAAGCGTCCAAGCCGTGCCCCGCCTGGCTGGAGACATGGCATCGCTCCGGATCCCCCTGTTGGCTCTGGCCGCCCCCCAATTGCCGCTCCCCGGCCTACCCGTCCAAACCCTGCCCGCCGCAGCAACTTTGCCGATGCCGGCATACGTGCCACCACTCGCCAGCGCCCCGGCCCCGCCCCTATTTGAGCGGCTGACTATGCCACTCCCCGCCGCGCCTCCCGCACCCGCCACGGGTGACACCTGGCACCTCCACCTAGCCGCTCCGTTGGATGAGGACAGCGTGCGCAACGATCTCATTCCCCTTCTGGACCGCCTGCGGGAGACCGGCTGATGCTTACCCTGGGTGACAGCTTGGACGCCGTGTTACGCAGCAAGGCCACAGATGCCGTGTGGCTGCTGCTGTTGTATTACAATGACGATACCGTTGCCGGCAACGTGCTGCGCCTGTCTGATGCCTACCGCACCGTGGCTGGCAACAGCTATCACGGCCTGGTGCGCTCGTGGGGGGCCTACCACCAGGCGGCCAACCTGGTGCGCTTCCGGGCCTCCACCGGCACCCTCACGGTGCGGCTGGACAACACCCGCCTCGCCCTGGGAGGCCAGCGGTTCACCGATCTCTACGCCAGCAAAAATTTCGCCAACCGCAAGTGGGAGCTCTACCTGGCTGCCGACGGCATCGTCAGCAGCGACACCATTGGCGCGGGGCGCATCTCCGGCGAGCTCTCCGGCGACGACGAGACCGTCACTCTGCAGCTGCTCAACTACGAGAGCCGATTCGACCTGCGCCTCCCCGCCACCACCATCACTATCGGCACCTACCCCGACGCGCCCTCCAATAACATCGGCAAGCCCATTCCCATGGCCTACGGCGACTTCGACCGCTCCAGCGCCACCGGCAGCCCCATGAACTACGACCGTGCCATGCCCAAGGGACGCTTCCCCGCCGTCATCGTGGACCGCAACGATATCGATGCCGCCCCCGACGCCGCCGGCAACACCATGGCGATCCTCCGCGACGAACTGGTCTACATGCGGCTGGGGGACTACTACGCCGCCTGCGACAGCGCCAACGTCACAACCACCGCCGCAACACCCCAGATCCAATTCAGTGGCGACTCCTGGTTCATTCGCATCGGACTGAGCGGCAACGACGGCGACCACACCGGCGCCAACGTGGATCTTCTCCACGATAACGATCCCGCCACCAGTGGCGTCATCAAAAGCCAGGCGGCGGGCGATACTCAGGCGTACATATTCGACATTCCCGCAGTGGCCGACGTCGGCGTCTTCCAGAACATCTACCTGGCGATGGACAAGCTGAGCGTGGACGACGGCGGCTCGCCCGGTATACCCACTGTGAAGGCTTCCTGGAAGCGCCGGGGTGGCAACTCCTTCAGCAGCAACAGCAACTACTCCTTTGACACCACCGATCAGCGATTGGTACTGGGTACGTCCAACAGCAACAACGATCTCCCCGGAGCCGGGGCCCAATTGAGGCTGCTGATCACCGGGGACACCATCGGACTTAACCAGGCCGCCATGACGCTGAACGAACTGGTGCTGGAGGTAGAACTCCAGCCCACAGAGGATTTTTCCCAGATCCAGTGGCTGCAGGATAACCGCTTACCAGCGACTGTCAGCCGCTCATCGGTGGGGCTGGGCGCTGCGTTGCTGGGCACCGGCGGTCCCTTCACCATCAGCAACACTGCCAGTTACAACGAAACCGTCATTGCCGCCCCCCCCGTGGACACCATCTACTTCGCCGGTCAGGGCCGCACCTACGGCGCCTGGATCGACACCATCAATGGCAACCCCCGCAACAGCGAGAACGGAGGCGCCAGCGATCCCGGCTACAATAGCGGCGACCTCATCGAGAACCCCGTCTACATCGTGGAGGATATCCTGCGTACCGAGGCGGGGCTGGACCCCTCCACCAGTGGCGCCCACATCGACGTCACCTCCTTCGACACCGCCGGAGCCAGCGCTGACGGGCAGCTGGGCGATGTTTTCGCCGATGCCGTGGCCGACGTGAAATTCGCCTTCTCCCAGCACAAGTTCACCGACACCCTCACCCTGGTCGAGAAAATCGGACATCAGTGCGGCCTGCTGTTCTTCCTGTCCGGGTCGGGTAAGATCAAGGCCCGGGCCCGCCGCCGACCCGCCAACTATGTCGCCAATGACCAGGATCTTACCGTCCCCTACGACGACATTGCCGCTGTCGCCGCACGCCTCTCCCCCATCGGACGGGTGCGCAATGCCATCACCGTCCGCTACTCCCTGGATTATGCCCGCGACGATACCACCGCCTCCGCAAGCGCCTCGGACAGCACCAGCCAGGGTACTACCGCCTCCGGCTATAACCAGACCCTCACTCTGGAGGCGGTCCTCGACACCATTTTGGACACCACTACCGCGTCCAACTTCGCTGGCGCACTGCTCGCCTGGCACAAGGACCGCCACCGCATCATTACCTTGCGCACCGCCCTGCCCCGCTACCAGCGGCTTGAAATCGGCGACGTGATCAACTTCTCCGGCTGGCCCGCCGACCTGCAAATCTTCGGCACTACCCCTGCCGCCACTGACTTTTTCATGGTAACCGACATCACCAAGTCCGGACCCGATAACACCCGCATCGAATGTATGGAGGTATCCTGATGCCAGCCGTTAACGGCGTCGCGTTCTACGCCAATTTCATGCAGACCCGCTTCAACCGCAGCGCCGAGCCCACCGTGGAAGGCGACAGCGTCACCGACTCCCTGGGCGACACCGTGTCCGCTGGCGGCCAAGTCCCCGACCTCACCGACACCCAACGCCACACCCGCATTACCGCCACCGACAACGGCGTGGGCGACACCTACCGCTTCGACATGGCCCTGGACCAGGCCATTACCGCTGACTTCGCCATTCTTGACAATCACACACTGCGTACAACTTTCAATGAGGCGGTGGGCAACAATATCAATATTCACCACGATTCGGACGCCGTTTTTGCCGGAGCGACGAAAATATCCCCCTCACAGGTCTATTCCGGGTTGGTGGGCAAGGACCGACCGTATCTGGACTTTGACGGGGTGAATGACACGGTAACGGTTGCTGATAATGCCGCTTTAGAATTTAATAATGGAGACGGCTCGATTGAGGCATGGGTGAATTTTCCTGATGTAACCGAGAATATCTATATCTATAACCGTAGGGAAGACGGCTCAAATATTATTCGTATGCTTATCGATAATAGTGGCGCTACTACATTAAACTGTACCGCCTTTATCGGCGCGACGAATATGCAGGTGGCGTCTACTTCGTGGTCACCAGAATCCAATAGATGGTATCATCTTGTTTGGACTTTCGTAAATGGCGGTGCCAACGCAATATACATTGACGGGACATCGCAAACCCTTTCAATCGATATTCAGACTGGCGGAACCATTGAAATGACCGCCTCGCTGACGCCAGCTCTTACACAGTCTACATACAATCAAATGCGGTTGATGGTATTGCGCCAATGGAATCGCGCCTTATCTGGCAGCGATGTGACCAATCTAAACAACGGCAATCTAGTGCCGGCGGCAGATCAATGGGGGAGTCAGACGACGCTGGTTGCTAACGGTACTGCCTGGACAGGGGCAACAGGCGCAACTCCACCGGATTCCTGGTCTGTTGTGACGGCCGGTACTTTTACTATTGTTGACCGATCAGGTGACTCTGGCGCCCCGCCCGGTGCTGCTGCAAGCCTTAGAATAGCGGTAAACTCAACTCCCACGGCAAATCCATCCATTACCCAAGCCGTGACTGTCGTAGCGAACAAGGCCCATCGCTTCAGTATTTGGGCAAGGCGCGACACCGCGGACGGATACAAACTGCGCATTGGAACATCTTCAGGCGGTGCCGAAATATATGATAGCGGTACTTTAATTAACACCGCCTGGACCTACACCACCACAGAGTTCACGCCAACCGGAACAACGATTTATGTGACCTTAATCGTTACTGATGGGGATGCGGCGGAGAAGTGCTATTTTGATGATGCTAGTGTTATCCAAATCGGCTGCGTGGCGGAATACTCGCCCGACGGCGTCAATCCCGACGAGGGCGTCTGGTACGACACCTCCGGCAACAGCCTGGACGGCACCATCACTGGGGCCACCGCTAAAGACACCCCCAACGCCACCGATGGCGACCTTACCGTCATCGAGTTCGCTGAGGCAGCGGACCGCTATTGGTTTTTCGAGCTCAACCCTGACGCCCTCATTGCCGACGGTAACACGCAGTACGGACAGATCGCCGTGGGCAAGAAATTCGCCCCCACGACGGCACCCACCCTCACCGTTCCGGAGCACCAGGACTACGGCGGCGTGCGCCTCGCCACTACCCGGGGCGGGCGGCGCTCAGCCAACAGGCGTCACGGGCGCAGGCGGCGCTGGGAACTGACCTGGGACTACATATCCGAGCGCGAGAAGACCGACTTCGAGGTACTGCTGGAGGAGACCGGCGGCGGGGAGTACCCCTTGTGGTTCACCCTGAACTCCGGCGATCCCCGGCCCATTTTCTACTACGGCCGCGTCGTGAACAGCCCCACCTTCACCCCCGCCGCCAGCCAGGTCTATCGGGTGACGCTCGTGGTGGAGGAGGAGCTTTGATGCTCCCCTGACGAATTCCCACCGGGCCCCTTTCCCCGCCGCGCCGCGCGTCGTAAGTTGCCGGCGCCCATGCTGAAGCCTCCTCAAATTGTCGCCCGCCTTGCCCCCCTGCTGGGTAGGGCCGTAACCCTGGCGGGGGTCATGTTGCTGTTGGCGGCCAGCGACGACCCTGCAATGGCAAAAGACGGGACCAGCGACCAACCGGACGACCCGCCGCCCACTGTCCAGCGCATTCAGGACCTGTACGTGAGCAGCCGCAACACCAACTCCGTCAAGCTTTACAACGGCGCCACCGGGGCCTACCTGGGAAATTTCGTCGCGCCCGGCACAGGCGGCCTGTTAGCGCCCCAGGAAGTGGCCTTCGGCTATGACGGCCATCTGCTGGTTAGCGCCCGGGGCAACAACGCTATCCTGAAATTCGATGGCGCCACAGGCGAGTACCTCGGACCCTTCACCACCGGTTACCCGCTGGACGAACCCACCAAAATGACGTTCGGCCCCGACAGCATGCTGTACGTGAGCCAGTGGGGGAGATTCAAGGGCAATGTGGCCCGTTTCAATGGCCGCACCGGGGAGTATGTCGATCTTGCCACCAGCAGCCGCCTTGACCGGGGCATGGCCCACGCCTGGGACGCCTCGGGGACCATGTATTTGGCCAGTTTCGGCACGCAGGACATACGCAGGTTCGCCCCTGATGGGACCGACCTGGGGGTTTTTATATCCGGCGGTGACCTGACGGGCGCGGTCAACCTATGGTTTGGCGCCGACAGCAATCTGTTCGTGGTGGACTGGACCTACGGCGGCATCCGCAGGTACGATGGAGCCACCGGCAGCTCCCTGGGCGTGTTCGTCTCCGGTATGGCCCGCTCTGAGGGCTATGCCTTCGGACCCGACAGCCTGCTCTATGTCTGCGACTGGCAGAACAACCAGATTAGGCGTTACAACGCCACGACCGGCGTAGCGGTGGACATCTTCGCCACTGAAGGTGGCCTGCTGCAGCCCAACAGTCTGGTTTTCGGTCCCGTCCGGGACGACTGAGCCACCCCCACGTGACCCATAGCTCAGCGCCCCGAGAGAGGTTGCCCGCCGCGAATTAGTTGAACAGTATTTTTAAGTAAAACAGCGGGTTGGCTAGCGCCTTCTTGGGCACCTCATCGGCAATCATGCCCGCGATAAGGTTGCCCAGCGCCCTGTTGCGCGCCGCCCCGGCGATAACCGCATTCAACAGGAAGCGCGACCGCCCAATCTTCTGCAACCGGCTACTGAGCCGCAGCTCCCCACCGATGGCACCCCACAGCCGCTTGTCGTAACGGGCCAGCGACGCGGCGCTCACGTTTCCCTCGGCCACGGCCTCAGCGGCGACCTCGGCGGCGTACTTCCCCGCGTACAGCGCATTTCCAATGCCCTCGCCCGTGAACGGGTCGATGAGCCCGGCGGCGTCCCCCAGCAGCATGAAGCCGTCCCCCACCATCCGGCGGTGCTTGCTCCCCACCGGCAGGTTCCAGCCCACCGGCTTCTCCAGCGGCTCCGCACCGGCAAATCGCTCCCGGAACGGCCCGCTCTCGATGGCCCCCTGCAGCGCCGCTTTCAGGTCCACCTTCTTCCGCTTGATGCTGTGGTGCAGCATGCCGATACCGATGTTGGCCGTGCCGTTCTCCAGGGGGAACAGCCAGAAATAGCCGGGCATCACCTCGTCCACATAGTGCAGCTCGATCTGGTCGCTCAGGCCGGCCACGTTGCGCCAGTACTGCCGCAGCGCCACCACCTGGTGTTTCGACTCGTGCCGGTGCAGGCCCGTCTTGCGTGCAACCACCGAGTTGGTGCCATCCGCCCCCATGACGATCTGCCCCCGGTAGGTCTGTTCCTCGCCACCCCTCTGACGCCCCCGCACGCCCCGCACGTAGCCGTCTTCGATCACCAGGTCGCGGACGGTAAAACCCTCCAGGCAGGTGTCGGCCGCCGCCCGGGCCTGCTCGAACATGAACTGGTCGAATACCTCCCGCCGGATGACAAACCCTTCGGGAATAGTCCCCAAGTCGCTGCTGCGCAGGTCGATTTCCAGGCGCTTGTCGGCGGGACTCCCAAAGATGATGCGGGAGATGGCCACCCCCGGCAGACCCCGCACCCCCTCTAACAGGCCGAGCTCATTCAGCACCGTCACCGACTTGCCCGACAGCGCGTCGCCGCACACCTTATCCCGGGGGAAGGTCGCCCTGTCCAGCAGCAGTATGGATAGCCCCTGCCGCCGGGCATACAGCGCCGCCGCGGCGCCGGAGGGCCCTCCCCCGACAATAATCACTTGGTAGTTGTCAGTCGTTGCCGCCATATGCGTGGGCTCCAGCGTCACCCCCCCTCTCTTCTGATCTAAGCCTCTCCAAATTTCAGCCGAAGTTAAGATTAGCGCAGGGATCACTGGCGCAGAATTTTGCAGCCGGCATTCCGGGAGCCCGCCGCGGTGCGAATTGCAAACTCCCACGCCTCACGGGTGACAAACGTGAGTATATTTGCCGGACTTAGTAGCAGGGGAGGGGGAAGTTAATGTGCGGCCTGATGCTTCTGCCGCACGAGATGGCGGAGGCGCCCCAGCAAAGAGTGGTCAATTTAGGTACCGGACCAGTATGATCAGACCAATCAAAACGAGCGAACTGAAGGTGGGTATGTTCATCATGCTGGGCAATAGTGCCCATCTGCTGCCACTATTCGAGGAGGAGTTTATGATCTCCTCTGAAAAGCAGATCGCCAATATCCAGGACAAGGGCATCACCCTCGTAGACGTAGATGTTGACAAGAGCGAGGCGGAGGTTCCGGCGCCCGACTTCGACTCCATGGAGACCGTGGCCGAGGGACTCCGGGAGGCCATTGAGGACCCCAACCTGGCCCCCAAAGACAAGGCCAGCGCCGTCTACAACCACACCCTCAAGATGATGGAGAACATTATCGCCCAACCCACCGCCGAAAATATCCTCAGCGGCAAGAACATGATTCACGACGTGGTGGAACTCATCCTGGCCGACACCGAGACGGCCGACTTCCTTACCCAGATCACCTCCCACGATTACTACACCTACACCCACTCGGTGAACGTGGGCATGCTGGGCGTCCTGTTGTCCAAGGCAGCCTTCGGCGGCGAACACGACCACGATCTGGACGAACTGGGTTCCGGCTTTTTCCTCCACGACCTGGGCAAATGCGAAGTCCCCTCCTACCTCATCAACAAGCCGGGTCGACTCACCGACAAGGAGTGGGAACAGATGCGCATGCACCCCTCCTACGGCGAGCGTATCCTGGCCGATGCCGGGGAACTGACCCATGACATTAAGGTGATCGTGCTCCAGCACCACGAACGCTGGAACGGCGCCGGCTATCCCTTGGGGCTGGAGAAAAGCGACATTCACATTTACGCCCGTATCTGCAGCATTGCCGATGTCTACGACGCCCTCACCGCCACCCGCGCGTACAAGAAGAAACTCTCCACCTTCGAGGCCCTCTCGTTGATGAAGGAGGAAATGATGGAACATTTCGAGCAGGATCTCTTCGCCCGCTTCGTCCGGCTGTTCAACTAGTACACCTGTCTGAGATTAATATCACTCGTTTCATCTTGCCGCAGACCGGCAATTGATCTACCGCTCACTTTTTGCTAGCTTCCGCATTGCTCGGCGGATAATAGTGAGCGCGACACGGCGATCGCGAGTCTGCACCGTTCCGACGACCGCAACTCTCCGATGACAGAACCATGATCAAGGAAGTGAAATCTGTCGACCTGAAAGTTGGCATGTATGTCATGCTGGGCAAGTCCTGGCTGCACCACTCCTTTCTGAAGCCTAATTTCAAGATCTCGTCGGAAAAACAGATCAAGAAAATCATCTCCGACGGTCTCAAGGTGGTCCAGGTGGACAGTTCCAAAAGCGATGTGCCAGAGGAACGCAACCTCATGGTCGACCTGTTGGGGCCCGGCGCTAATGGCGCTACACATACGGAGATCGACGTGCCCGAAAAGTTCAACCCCATCGACCTGATCTCCGAGGAGCTGCACAAGACCATCCAGAACACCAATATTCCCCCAAAAACCAAGGCCCGGGCCGTCTACAACTACTCCATCAAAATGATGGATAATATTCTGAACGAGCCCAGCGCGGAGAATATCCTTAGCGGTAAGACCATGGTTTACGACATCGTCGATCATATTCTGACGGACGACGAGACCGCCAAAGCCATGGCTCAGATCACCTCCCACGACTACTACACTTATACCCATTCCGTTAATGTGGGTATGCTCTCGGTACTACTGGCCAAGTCCATCTTCAAGGACACTCGCGATCACAATATGCAGGAGCTGGGCGCCGGCTTTTTTCTCCACGACCTGGGCAAGTGCGACGTTCCCCTGGAACTTATCAACAAGGCCGGCAAGCTCTCGGAACAAGAGTGGAGGGTCATGCGCGACCACCCGCAAATTGGGAACAGGATCCTGAGTGACACCAACCAGCTCACCAAGGAGTGCGGCGTTATCGTCATGCAGCACCACGAGCGTGAGGACGGCACCGGCTACCCCTTCAACCTGGACAGGGACAGGATTCACGTCTATGCCCGCATCTGCAGCATTGCCGACGTATACGATGCCCTCACATCCACACGGGCCTACAAGGTAAAGTTGGACCCCTTTGACGCCCTCAAAATCATGCACGACGAGATGCTCCACCATTTCAACAAAGAACTCTTCCGCGAGTTTGTTCTGCTCTTCAAGAACTGACCGGCCCGCTCCCGGTTGGTACCTTCAGGCGACCGCGCTGCTCCTGCTAGCCTCCCTGCTGGCGGCCCAGGAAGCCCTGTCGCTGCCCCGCCTCAGCGGCCCCGTCGTATTAGACGGACTCAGCAACGAGCCGGCCTGGGAGGCCATCCCGCCCCTGCCCCTCACCATGCATGCTCCCGTCTTCCGGGGCAAGGCCACCGAACGCACCGAAATCCGCGTCGCCTACGACGACGACTACCTCTATCTTGCCGGACGGCTGTTCGACTCCCAGCCCGAAGCTGCCGGCGTCGCCGACCTCACCCGCGATAGCTTCACCCCTAACAACGATTATTTCGGCCTGGTGCTGGACACGTTCAACGACAACGAGAACGCCCTCGGGTTTTTCACCACCCCCGCCGGTATCCGCTGGGACGCCGCCATCTTCAACGATGCCGAGGGCGATTTCCCCATCAATGTCAGTTGGAACACTTTCTGGGATGTGGCCGTGGTGCGGAACGGTGCGGGGTGGTTCGCCGAACTGCGCATCCCCTTCTCCAGCCTCCGCTTCCAGGAGGAGGACGGACAGGTAATTATGGGCTTCGCCACCTGGCGCTACATCTCCCGCAAGTTTGAGAGCGTCTCCTTCCCGGCCCTGGACCCCGCCGCCAGCTCATGGGCCCTTTTCAAGGTTTCCAATTTCCACAAGGTGCGTCTGGAGGGAGTCACCTCCAAATTCCCCGCCATCATCACCCCCTATCTCTTGGGCGGGGTGGGTCAGGCCGCCGAACTCAATGCCGGGGGCAGCGCCTACGAAAGCCCCACCGATCTGGCGCGTGAGGTCGGTCTCGATGTAAAACTCAGCCTGTCCAGCAACCTCACCCTAGACCTGACGGCCAACACCGACTTCGCCCAGGTGGAGGCCGATGACGAGCAGGTGAATCTGACCCGCTTCTCGCTCTTCTTCCCTGAAAAGCGCCTTTTCTTCCAGGAGCGCTCCGCCATCTTCGACTTCTCCCTGGGTGGCCCTAACCGTCTGTTCTACAGCCGCCGCATTGGTATCCACGACGATGGTCGCCCCGTCCCCATTTACGGTGGCGCCCGCCTGGTGGGACGGCTGGGCGACTGGGATCTGGGCGTCATCAGCATGCAGACCGCCCCGCTCGACAGCCTGAATGACAGCCCCGGCCTGCCATCCGAAAACTTCGGCGTCGTCCGCCTGCGCCGGCGCGTGCTTAACCCCTACTCCTACGCCGGCGGCATGCTCACCAGCCGCACAAGCGCCAACGGCAACACCAATCTCGCCTACGCCCTGGATGGCACTGTCCGGGTCACCGGCGACAACTACCTCATCCTCAATTGGGCGCAGACCTTCAACAGTGACACCCCTCCTGGCGCAGCCCCCGGCCTGTGGGAGGCTGCTCGGCTCCGCCTTAGCTGGCAGCGCCGCACGCTGGCCGGGCTCGGTCTGGACGTAGGCATCTCCCGTGAGGGGGCCGACTACGACCCTCAGCTGGGCTTCCGCACCCGCGATGACTACACTCGCATCGGCACGGAACTCTCCTACGGCTGGTTCCCTGGCGAGGCATCCACCGTCTTCCACCAGTCGCTGGGCATCAACGGCAGCATCTTCATGGGTAATGCCGACGGCAGCGTGGAGTCCTTGGAGGTCGGGCCCCGCTGGTCGCTGGGCCTGAAGACCGGCATGACCGTTACGGCAGCTTTGACGCTGCTCCACGAAGTCCTGGCCGACGACTTCCCGCTTGATGAGGATAGTGTCGTCACAGTCCCTGCCGGCCGCTACACCTTCGTCAACGCTAACGCCACCTACTTTTCAGCCAGCGGCCGCAAATTGTTTTTGGAAGGGTCATTTGACGCTGGCAGTTTCTACGATGGCTGGCGCGTCTCCCTGGCCGCCAATCCGGTTTACACGGTGTCCCGCCATCTGGAAGTGAGCGGCGGCATCGTCCTAAATCTCGTCCGCTTTCCCATCCGGGACATGCGGTACGATACCCAGGTCCTCCGGCTCAGGGTGCGCACCGCCCTCTCCACTGCCGTCACCCTCAGCGCCTTTGTCCAGTACAACAGCGCCGCCGACATCGCCATTATCAACGGTCGCTTCCGCTACAATCCACGGGAGGGCACTGACCTCTACCTGGTCGTGAACCAGGGCCTCAATACCGCCCCCCAGCCGGAGGAACCGGCCCTCCCGTTCAGCACCTCCCGCACCGTCCTGCTGAAATACTCCACCAGCTTCCTGCCCCTCCTCCCCTGGACCGACCGCTAGTCCTGGCCAACGCAGCAACGCCCTAGATAGCAGTTGCCATCCAGCGCCAAACTGGCGATATTATCTCAGCATGAGGACATCACCGTGAATCGTACCACTCGTCACGCCGCCCTGACACTGCTGATGCTGGCTGCCATCACTCGTACCATCTCCGGACAGGTGGGCGGCGATCTGCTCAACGAAGTGCCTCTCACCCCCATTCCCCCGGACATGACCCTGGAGGAGTACCGCGACATGAACCGCCGCCTTACGGTGAGGTTGTTGCTCACCGCGGTGCCCATTCCCAGCCTGATCCACGCCTACGCCGGCGAGAAGCGCACCCAGTATCTGTTATTGGCCACCGCCGTGGGCGGCCTGCTAAGCGTCGTGGCTGGCGCGGCCCTCACCGAGTCCGGCGATTTTCCCACCTCCAATTATGACGTCATGATTCTCAACCCCGCCGGCGGCGTGCAGGAGCTTCGCTTCGCCAAGGTGCCAGTCGCCATTTCGGGCAGCGACCTGGTGCGCTTCAAGTACGGCCAGCGACTGAGCATCGGCCTCAGCCCCGACATGCATCTGGAGCAGCAGGTCGCCCTCCTTACCCTGTCCCTCCAACTGTAAGGAGTAAACCGTGACACGCCATCGCCTTATTCTGCCACTGCTGGTCTTGCTGGCCAGCGGCTGCACCTACACCCGGGTCACCGGATTTATCGATCCCGGCAGCCGCCCCGGCTCCTTCCGCCGCCTCGCCGTCTACGCCCGGCTGGACGACCTCAGCGACCGCCAGGCCATTGAAGTCCGATTGGTGGAGCAGCTCCGCAGCAAGGGCATCAGCGCCGTCACCCTCCTTTCACTGGCGCCCCCCACACGGGAGATAACCCCCGAGGAATTGGCCGCCGTGCTCAGAGTACAGGCCATTGATGGCATTGTGGAAATCGTTGTGGCTGAGACTGGGTATCTCGCGGTCGCCGAGCCGCTCTCCTCGGAGACCGAAACCTTCACCAGAGAGGGACGCGACGGCAAGAAACATGGCGTCACCCGCACCACCATCAGCGGTGGCGGCACCCAGTACAAGGCCTACGGCAAGCTGCGTGTCTCCCTGAAGGACACCGCTACCGGCCAAAACGCCTGGGTGGGCGATGCCGACAGCCGCGCCTTCTTCAGCACCTTCAACCCTGACTGGGACATGTCCATTCTGCTGAAGGCCTTCGCCCGCAAAACCGCCAGCGAGCTCATCAAGACCGGGCTGCTGCAGTCAGGGGGTTAGCGGCCCCACCTGTCCCGCCGCACCTCTCTCGACCTCCAATTCCTGGTAGTGCGGCACATACGGCTCCCCGCTGACAATCTTCAGCAGGTCCCGCTCCAGGCTCTCCACCGGCGTCTCGATGATCCGGCCCAGCTCTTCCCCCTCGCGTCGCACAATCACCGTCGGGGTGTGGTGGATACCGGCGGCCTGCTCCTCGCCGCTGGGTCCCACCTTGTCCCGGTCCAGTCCCACCAGCTTGATCTCGACCCTGTCCCGCGCAAGTTCATCCAGCAGGTGGAACAGCCGCGGCAGCTGCTTCTTGGTGTCGCCGCACCAGGTGCCCAGGTACACGCTCACCTCTATGTTGCCAAAGACCGCTTTCAGGTCGCGCACGATGAGCGAATCGCTCTCGTAGTTCTCGTAATGCTCGCTAAACCACTCGGCGTACGGCCCCCTCTCCAGTTGTGCCCGCTCCACTTCGCCCAAGAGCAGCGGCGCCCGCCAGTCCTGAATCATGGGCAGGCTGCAACCCGCGATCAGCGCCAGCACCAGGCCCCCCGACAGTTTCTTCATAGCGTTCTCCCTACTGACGGAAAATAACGCCTGCTTGGCGCTGTTGCAGACTCTAAAATCGGTGCCATGTGCACGCCCGCTGATATCCATCGCCGCAGCAGCCGCATCTCATCGTGCCGGGCTGACCCTGGGGCCGCCCAGCCGTTCTAAGCTGGCAACCGCGAGTTCAACCTCAAGTCCCTCCGGGGCGACCAGGTGCTGCGCTGGAAATACCGCCCCGGCACGGCATTTGCCCACAAAGTAGGACGAAGGTAACTTGCCGCGTCCTCTCAGATGGGCCGTAGCATAATTGGCAATGCATCCGGCTGTTAACCGGACGATTGGTGGTTCGACTCCACCCGGCCCAGCATACCAGGGTAAGTTTTCGAACTTTTCTTCAAAACCGTCAGCCCAAACACCTCGGGATCGAGATTCCAAGGTTTTATGATTATTGAACCTTCAACCGATTTATTCTCTGTGCGAGGCTTGTTAACCACAACCTCTTTAATTGTTAATTGAAGGTAGCGTGCAGCGTTTTGTGAAGATGCCGCCGTGATCTTCGGGATGATTTCTGAATACAACTTGCTAAGGACCTCAGGATCGATGGTCAAGACCTCCAGAGAAGTTATCTCACTGGCGATATGCTCGAGTTTATCTTCAACTTCAGCGATATCCGTTGTCATGTTATCAATTTCTCCGAAGATGAAATCACGACTAGGGGAGCTTTCACTGGCATCTTTCAACGACTGAAGCAAATTTGTTCTCCCGCTATTGAGCCTTGTAAGATTCCCCTCTATCGACCGTCTGTCTTTCTTCAAATTTCCCAGTCTTTTATGGTTGGCCTGCATGGCTTTCGAGACGGTGATTTTCTTGAAATCAGGATTTTGGGGGAAAGCCCGAATCCAATCAAAAATAAAGGCCTCCAGTTGGCTAGCATTGATCTGACCGTTTGAGCATTCGGATCTGCCAAACTTGAGTTGCTTGCTGCATCTATAGTAATAATATTTACGGCGGTTACCCTTCTTATCTCGCTTATATCCAAAACTCGAAGTCATGTAACTGCCACAGTTACCGCATTTCACAAGTCCCAAAAGAAGAAGGTCAGATTTGTGTGGAACTCCAAGATTGGTTTGTTTTGCCCTCCTTAGCTTTCGATTTTCGCACAGATCCCATTCTCCTTCAGCGATGATTCCACTATGTTGCCCAGGATATTCCTTCCCATCAAATTTTATAATCCCCAAATATGTTCTGTTGGAAACAATTGATTGCAGGGTGTTGACATTGAACTTCGCTCCACCTCTCACCATTCCTTTGTTCGGTCCTGATTTTGTAACTCGAACTGGTGTCCTGAATCCCTCTTCGTTAAGTCGCTTTGCTACGCTGGAAAATGATTCGCCTTTTCCATATTCTCTAAATATTCTCTGTACCAATGGTGCATACTCTGGATCTGGTTTTAAACCGCCCTCAGAGTAGCTGTAGCCGATGAGAACGCCACCCCCACCAAACTTTCCCTTCTTCGCTGTGGCCAACGCCTTCTCGTATGTGCGCTCAGCGATAAGGTCCCGCTCTAGTTCTGCGAAAATAATCAGCATGTTGCGAAACATCCGCCCGTAAGGATCGGCATTGCTGATGTCATGGCTTCTGGAATTGACGTCAATCCCAAGATCCTCAAACAGATTCAGCAATTCAAACCAATCCCTGGCTGATCGTGCTAACCGGTCTATTTTGGTGATTAGTACAAGGTTGAATCGGCCGGCTCGAGCATCGGATAATAGGCGCTGGAGCACTGGACGGTTCTTAGCCTCTTTGCCACTTGCAGTCTCGATGAAGACATCGTGAACTGTCCAGCCTTCCTGCTGACACCAGTCACGGAGAACCTCCTCTTGGTGATCAAGGGAAGAGAAATCCTTCCTCGCCTGGTCGTACGTGGAGACGCGGCAGTAGAGGGCTGCAGTGATCTTTGGGCTCTCTATATTCTCAGGATTGCGCTTCATTGCCGAGTGTCCGATTTGAGGTGTGAGCGGAAATTTAGCTTCAGCCAGTTCCACAAACTAAACTTACCTGATGCGGCACTTCCAATATTGCGAGAATCCTGCCCATTGCGACTCTATATTATCGAGGCGAAGAGTGACCCCATAATAATAAACAGGAATCGACCAATCAAATGGCACCCAACCGATTTGAAAATCCGGATGACTATATCGCTCTGCTCGCAAAAATAGTCAAAAAGATGGTCGATAGATTTGTATCACCGGTTGATCTTGATGAACTTTCGGATAATATTATTCAGGCCAATATCTTTCCCTTTGATTCGAACTCCCCAATATCTAAATCCAATTTGAGAGTGTATGTCGGCAATGCAATATTCGAACTGCTAACTGATTCCTCTAGGTCCTACGTATTGATTGGAAGCAATTCTGTGCTAGGTTTGATTACAAAAGATATTGGGACACTAGAGAAGAAAATTAATAAACCACTTTCTCATTCAATGATATCTGATATTCTCAATGACGCTGACCATGATCTTCGTATACTCACAATTCGGTTATCACAAGAGGATAATAATCTCGACGATGAAATCAAAGACAGTGTGCTAGCAAAGGGTTTAGAGGATTCAGATGTTAGAGTAAGATGCGCAAGTCTCATATTAGTTCCTGATCGTCCTGGCGAAGCAGTCGAAGCGGCTGTAATTGATCTCTTAAGTGATTCACTACTCCAAGAAGAGGTGCTTAGTTGCATAAAATTTGATAGGATCTTAGCCGCTTATCCTATAATCGGGGAAATGTCATTATCTGCTGATGAAGATATATGCCGGATGGGCGTGCATTACCTAGCGCATATTGATTCATATGAGGCAGTTCCACACATGATTAAGTATTTGGATCAGATGGGCGGCTCTGAGATTTACGAAGAAAATTATGAGATCATTAAAAATAATTGTCTGGATACTGCTAGAGGAGTTGAACGTATGCCGACTCACGTGAAGGATGCCCTAGTCGAATATTGTGTATCGGAGGATCTGGTTATTCAAACTCTAGCGCTTAGATGCCTGGCCTCCAGGTGGGTAACGGCAGATATTCCAACAATTGAAGCAATAAACTGTGACAAAAATCCCCTCGCCGTAGAACTCAAACTTCGAGCGTTGTATAAGAAAAAAGCCCCGAAGAGTATTGATCTTGCAAAAAAGTACCTGAACAGCGAGCACTCAGGTATACGGACCGCTGCTATGGAGGTTCTAGGAGATATTGGAGGCAAGGCAGAGTTGAAACTACTTCGTGAGATAGCGGTGGATACCGAGAGACATGATACACCTACAGCGATGGAGGCTTTTCATAAAATAAAAGAACGCTTGGAGAAAAAGAAGTGATCTCTCTGCTGCGGGTACAATTTCTCACGATAAGATTTGTGAGCAAATAGTTGGCGCGATACCTCTGGCTTGACAGGCCGGCGTTCATCGAAGGGGAACCACTAACTGGCCGCTGTAGAGCCGCTATTTGTCGTACTATTCGACTACCTTCGGTTTTCCGTCGATCTGCGCTCGCAGCCTGACCCATAGAACGGTTCGACAAAGCTCGCTGGTCTGCGCCAACAGAGTTTGGACGATCGGTGAAAGGCGGGGACTCGCTCGAGGCGGTTGGAAGCTCAGCGGCCGATCCGGGCGGCAGCAGTATCCAAGAAATCAGCTTTTTCCTCGCTTTGCTGAGCGTAAGGACTTTTCACCTTCGACCCATGTGCCGCCGCGACGCGTTTCATGGCCACGCCTGCAGCGCCTGAAGGCGGGGTATAGTGGATTTTCAGTTCGATATACGCCAGCTGACCGCTATCACCTAGGATGTTATCGGACACGTATACGCCCCAGTACTGATTCGGATTCTCCCCGTTGAAGAAGTTGGTGGTTCGCCAGTTCAGGTCGATGTCGGAATCGTCCTCGGCGTCGTCATCGAATCCGCCGTCAGTACGAGTACCCAAGTTATCATAGACCAGATCATCAAGCTGAAAGCCGGTCGTAAATGAGGAGTAGATATATATTTCATAGTCTCCCGCCCAGAACGTTCCCGGGTCGCCCGTATCATGTACTCTCAGACGGTATTCCAGATTGGTCACGACCGAGCCGAAGGGCGCAAAGTTGTTATCCACAAAGAAACGGCTAATCCAACTGTTGTCGGGGATAACCCATGGTCCGGTAGCGCTGAATTCCTGCACCACATCAAGCACGGGCGTCCGAACGCTTTGAGCCGAGCTTCGCAGGCCGAGGCCCTCGGTGTCCCAGACAATGACCGCGTAGTAATAAGTAGTGTTGTCATTGACAGAGTTATCGGTATAGGTGGTTGTGTTGCGACTGGTGATGGAAGTGATACTCGTACGGGTTGCCGATGAGCCGATGCTTGTTTCACTTCCGGCCCTCACCAGCTCATAGGAAGCAAAGTCAGCATCGGTGGATTGGGACCAGGCCAGGGAAACGAAAGTGGCACCGAAATTGCTTACGGACAGGACGGACGCAGAGGGGTAATGGCCTTCTGTCGTGATGGTCACTGTTTCGGCGTCCTCAAGAATGTCCTGGGTAGTGGACCCGCTGTATTGCAGGATGCCACCGCCGTCACGACACTCCACCTCGAAGGTGCGGGCATCCCCCTTGGGCACTTCCACGGTCCCGCTGGCGGTTTGGCCATCGGAGCTGATAGCAAGATCCTCGTCGATGTTATCCATATCCTCGCCCGTGACCGAGATGGTGACCTGGGTAATGGTAACGGCCTTGGACAGAGAAACCCCTGCCTCGGAAAAGTGCTCTCCCCGGGGGAGGGTAATACTCAACATGATGGCGCTGGAGCCCCTGCTCAGGAGCGGGTTCCCGGTGCACGAAAGGGCGGCCAGCGAGCCTGCCAGGACAAGGATTAATCGAGTCGAAAGCATCATCATCCGCCCATGACTAGGGTTCAATGTTAACGGTGATATCAACTTCAGACGGTGCATTCAGAACGTAGGTGTAGTAATAATAGGCGCCCCCCGCGCCGGCCAGAATAATTATGGGCAACAACAGGCCCGATCTGCGCTGCCTGGTGGCAGGGGCCTGAGGGCGCCGAGAAACCGCCGCAGCAGGGGGCTCCGGTTTGGGCTGGGGTTCAGGCTTGGACTGGACTTCCGGGTCGGACGGCGCTGTGGCCGTAATCTCGGGCGAGCCCACAAGCTGAGTCTCCATGGATAGGGCTATCTGATCCATCAGGTCAAATATCTCTGGCCCCACCCTACCCTGAACACTCTCAGCGTTGATGACCTTGCCGGATTGAACATTGATGAGCCGGGCATTGATCCGCAGGATGGAACCGATGGCCACAAAGCTGCCCACTAGAATGGCGCTGGCCCCGACC